>NZ_JBQKLF010000002.1:0-228107 GCF_052116365.1 Fundicoccus sp. Sow4_D5
GCCATAAAAATAGCCTCCTTTATATATAGTTAGAAGCAATTACACTTCCAAAGTAACTATACATAAAAGAGGCACGAAAAGCGGACTTGATCCATGGATAGGTGGACCCGAGGTGCGGATTTAGTTTGGTTATTACGTGAATTTAACGGTTGGCCTGGTGGACTCGATATGGATATTGGTGGTCCTGAGAGCGCGGAATAATCAATAAATTTGCATTGCTTATAGTTTAAACAGGCGTTGGAACCAATTTTTACCGTCATAAATATCTTTTTCATTGTTATCAACTGAAGAAGAAGAATTGTCACTTTCATTTGTTGTTAGATCCACGATTGCCTTAAGTTGTTTTTCATCTTCAATACCTAAAGTATCTAATAATTTTTGATGTTTTTGCTCAGCAACTAAAGCAAGTTGTTGTTGTTGATCTAATAATTTATGCAAAGTAGAAATTTGTGCATTTTTTTCTTCCAACTCACCTATAAGTGTTTGTCTTTCTTCTGAGTCAGTTTTCTTTTGCAGTTCCAAATGATCTTTTACAGCTTGTTGAATGTAGCCTTTTACAGTCACTGATTTTTCATAACTAGCTGTTTCGGCTTCAGAGGGATTTTCTTCTGTTTTGACACTTCTATTTGTCTCGACACTTTCTTGTTGGTTTTCTTCTTCCACAACATTTAGTTTGTCATTTGTCACATTGTTTGACACATCGTTTGACACGCCATTTGTCGCTACTTTGTCATCTGAGTTATCTTCTATTTTATCGATTTCTTCAACTTTTTCTGGTGTTTTATCCGGGGATGAAATCTTTTTCTCAGTCGTATTTTTTTCATTTTTCTGAGTGATTTTTTCCTTCAGTGTATCAGTCATATAACTTTTTAAAATTACTTGTTGATCTGGAGTGAAAACCAAAGTATTATCTTCATCATAAGTTTTACTATCTTTAGGTAATTTCTTAGCATGATAATAAATCAATTGACGTGTTACATTTAATTCATCAGCAAGTTGTTGAGCGGTTAAATTTTTACTCATAAAGCTACCTCATTTATCTCAATAATTTCATTACATTGGGGGAGCAGGGGCGAAGGATAAACTAGAAAATTTATTATATTCTTTTTTGAATAATAATTTAACAGTATCACGAGCACCACTACGGTTTTTTGCTAATATTACTTCTACAGTATTATCCGGCATGTCATCATCATGACTTTCCTCCTCATCACCTTCTTGCTGGTGATAATCCTCACGGTATAGGAAAGCAACGATATCAGCATCTTGTTCTATCGATCCAGACTCACGAATATCACTTAGTATAGGACGTTTGTTCTGTCTTTGTTCCAAACCACGCGATAGCTGTGACAAAGCGATAATAGGACAAGAGAGTTCTTTAGCTAATTTTTTTAATTGTCGTGATATTTCAGATACCTCTTGTTGACGGTTTTCTTTGCCAGTACCTTCAATTAATTGCAGGTAATCTATCACGATCAAACCAAGATCTTGGTTCTCTTGTTTCAAACGACGGCACTTGGCTCGGATCTCGGAAACTTTGATACCAGCGGAGTCATCTATGAAGATAGGAGCGTCCTTCAACGTGTCTGTAGCGACCGTAAAGCTCTTCCATTCTTCCTCAGTTAACTGTCCGGTCCTTAGATTGGATGCATGAATATTACCTTCAGCACAAATCATACGAAAGACTAGGTCAACCGCTCCCATCTCTAGAGAGAAGATAACAACTGGAACCTTAGATTTAGTTCCTACGTTTTGAGCAATGTTTAAAGCAAAGGCAGTCTTACCTACTGATGGTCGAGCTGCTAGAATAATCAATTGGTCAGGTTGGAATCCACTAGTCATTCGATCTAAATCAATATAACCAGTAGGTAGTCCGACAATTTCTCTTTTCTCTTCTGATAGTTGGACAACCTTTTCAAAAGCTTCGGCTACAATTTCCTTCATTTCACGTGGCTTATTACTTTGACTGTTCTCACCAATCGATAGAATTAACTTTTCACTTCGATCGACGATATTATCTACTTCATCACCTTCGGCATAGGCATCCGTAATGATCGTATTTGATGCCGAAATCAAACGACGTAAGGTAGACTTCTCTTTTACAATTAAAGCATACTGCTCAATGTTTGCGGAAGTCGGCGTATAAGAAGCCAAATCTAAAATATAATCTTGGCCACCAATATTTTCTAATTCATCATAAGAGTCTAATTGGTTAATTAAAGTAACAGGGTCAATAATTCCATTTTTATCAAAAACTTTATTCATTGCATCATAAATAGTTTGATGAGACCTTTTATAAAAATCGTCTTCTTGTAAAATGGCTTGGACTGAACCCATTTTCATTGAATCAATCAGTAAGGCCCCGATGACTGATTTCTCTGCTTCTATACTGAATGGTAGTGCTTTTTCTAATTGATTAACTTCCAATGATGTCCCTCGCTTTCTTGTACAATGGCTTCGTAAAACTATACAACGCTTTTACGATTCATCTTCCATTATACATCATTTATCTTTGTTTGTCTGATTAGTTTGTCAGTCAATTTGTCACTGACAAATAAAAATTCAACACACTTACTGGACTGTCTTTACTAAGTAAGTGTGTTGAATTAATTAAATTGTTTATTCAGATATGACATTCACATTTATTACAGCTGTTACATCTGAGTGCAATTTGACATCCACTCGGTGGAAACCTAGCGAAGCTAAATTATTTTCTAATTGGATTTTACGACGATCAATTTTGATTTTGTATTGTTTCTTTAATTCCTCAGCAATTTGTTTTGAAGGGATTGTTCCGAAAAGACGTCCATCTTCTCCAGTTTTAGCTTTGATTTTAACAACTGTTTTTTCATCCTCAATTGTTTTTTTCAGTGCTTTTGCTTCTTCTAATTCTTCTTCAGCTATTTTTTGACGAGCTTTCTTTTCAGCGTTTAACTGACTTAATGCTGATCCGTCTGCTAATTTAGCTAAGTTATTTTTGATTAGGAAGTTTCGTCCGTAACCATCACTCACTTCAACAACATCACCTTTTTTACCTTGCTTCTTAACATCTTTTAGTAAAATTACTTTCATTAAGATTCCTCCTCAGTTATATCTAACTTACTTTTTAATAAATCAAATGCCTCTTCAACTGAAATATCATTTAATTGGACTGCCGCGTTTGACAGATGACCTCCGCCACCTAATTTTTCCATTATAAGTTGTACATTGATTGTCCCTAAACTTCTTGCACTAATACCTACGGTTTGCTCTGAGCGACGATAGATGACGAATGAAGCCTCTACATCTTTTAAGCTGAGCATTTGGTCAGCAGATTGTGCAGCTGTTATATTGTCGTAAATGTCTTCATTATCACCAATGGCAACTGCATAACCTTGTGATAAATAATCTACCTGTTCAATCAATCGATTTCGACGTTTAACCGTCGCTAAATCTTCTTTCAACATTCGTTGAATTTGAGCAGTGTCGGCACCACGTGATTTTAGATAACTCGCTGCATCGAAAGTTCTAGAGCCCGTACGTAAAGCAAAGTTATTGGTATCCACAATAATCCCCGCTAGCATAGCAGTCGCTTCAAACTTATTTAAAGCCTCGATCGTCGAACGCATATACATAAAGAACTCTGTAACAAGTTCTGATGTAGATGAGGCATAAGGTTCAATATACGTTAAAACAGATTGCTTTGGAAATTCTTCGCTCCGTCTATGATGATCAATAATAACGACATCATGATTGGGAATTAATCCTTCTGCTTCACTTAAGGAAGGCTTATGATGGTCCACCATGACAATTAAAGTATTATCAGTAATCATTTCCTTTGCCTCAGCTAGATTAACAAACATCAAATGCTTATCATTCTTAATCTGTGGCAATTCTAGGAGCTGGATAATATCATGATTAAATTCTGCTTCATTGACAATAATTCGACACTCTTTACCGTACTGCTTCACGATTTTATACAAGCCTATCGCTGAACCAATCGCATCCATGTCGGGATACTTATGACCGCTAATAATCACCTTTTCAGCTTGTTCTATTGAATTTAAAAGCGCTTGGTAAACAAGTTTTGAGCGAATATTCGTTCGTTTTTCCGTTGGATTTGTTTTACCTCCATAGAATCTTGCTTTACCTTCTGTTGCGCGTACAACCACTTGATCACCACCACGACCGAGCGCCAAATCTAAGTTTAGCTGAGCTTGGGCGGCTAAGTCATTAATATGATAGTTCTCTTGTTGAGAATATGCCACGCCCAAACTGATTGAAATTGGTATGTTCTTCAAATGGTTCTTATCTCTAATCGCTTCAAAAGTCTTGAATTTCTCTTTCTCTAGTCCATTTAAAACTAATTGATTTAATAATAGAATAAATTTATCTTCTTCTAAACGTTTCAAATAGATATGATGTTGATTGGTCCACACATTTAAATCATTCAGTAAATCCGAATCAAATTTAGCTGCTTGCTGGTCATCCATTGACTGCACTAATTCATCATAGTCATCTAAGAATAAATAACCAAAGACAATTTGATCAAATTGTTTGCTTTCACGGATACGATGTTCTTCAGTTGTATCTAATAGATAGATGACTCGTCGATCTGGTTGATGCATGACTTTATAATAACGTTTCTCAAGTTCAAATGTACGCCACTCTTGGGATGATTCTAGTTGGATGATAACAGAAAAACCTCCACCTAAAGATTGAAGTGGTTCTCCAAGAATATCTTTCGTTCCAAAAATATGTTGTAACGCCGGATTCACCCAATTTACTCTATAATTATTATCATAAATAATGACAGCAATTGGCGACCGGTATAAAGAGTCTTCTTGTGCTATTTTCGCCAGATTAGAGAGACGGTTTGCAACTGCATTAAAGTCTTTAAAAAAGTTATTCATATTAAACAAACAGAAAACTAGGCTGGCTACTAAAAGCAATAGTAATAGTAATCCTATTTGCCATTTTAAGACAAAGGCTATAACCATAATGACTAAGTAAAGGAAAGCTAAACTATATAATTGCCAACTAATTTCTAAAGAATGAAATACTTCGAAAAACTTTTGTATTTTTTCTTTCGTTATCACATTTCACCTCACTACTGAATTTAACTCTTATTTTACCATAAACAGGGCGATATTTCTATCCAACGTCCAACAGTGTTTCACGTGAAACATTCTGTAAGTTCTTTAGGGTATCCATTGAATTGATATACTATAAAATAAATGGATCATTATTTTATCCAGTTTTTCTCCAAAGAGAATACCAATAATAATCCAGAACAATATCATTCTGATCCATTCGATTTTAAAGTAAAATAATCACTTTCTATCAAAGGATAGGTTTACTTATAGTGGTTAGATTATGTAAAAACTCTTGCTACTTTTTCTTTTATGGGGGGGCATCGCATTTTATAAAGATGGTCTACATTCTTTAGATGGACGGACGATGCAACCACGTTTAGATAAAATAATATCATACAAGAATATTTCACTATCATCATTGTTTCTTTAGCTTAATATTTGCTTCCAGCGATGATTGAAAGATGCGTGAAAATTAGTCTTGACTTGAAAATAAAACCATTTGCACTTTGTTAGAAAAGTTAACTTCCGCCAAGTCTACCATTCGGGTTATAGTATAGGCAAGCACAAGTAAGAAAAAAAAATTGTGCTCATCAGCTTAGAAGGGTATGTGTGATGTCGCTAATTATAGCGAATATTGGAGCCACTTGTTGTACGTAAGGAACATACGACAGTCCTATGCATTCAAAAGAATTGCGTATATCCAAACGTCCCTATACATAAAATAGATATAAACCCTTTCCATTGAATTGAAGAGTTAGGGCGATGTAGCTTGATGAATGGTTCCTTAACAAAGGTAAAACGTTCGTTTCTCTAAATGGAACTAGCAACTACCAACTGTTAAACTGATGAAATAAATTTTTGGTAACAGTGGAACACTTAGCCATACGGGATAGGCGTCTCGAAAAAAGTCATTAATCAGTTGCCATTCTCGTGAATGCTCGAAAGCTATGTGAAATCACTGCTTTAAAGAACTACTTTGTCGATTATGTCTGTCAGTCGTCACACACATCCAAAGAATCTCCGTCATCTCCATTTAGAGTTTATTGAAATCAAAAGAGAAAGGTGTTTTTGTACTTGCCTATAAGTTACTTAATTTCTCTATGCCTAAGTAGAAACAGGGTGACGCTGTTGAAAACAAATAGTCCTCTGCCATACTATAGCAGGGAAGTTTATAATAAAAAAAGTATCAATCCAATGGACTGATACTTTAACGAAAACTATTACTCAGCTACCGTAAATGGTAATAGAGCCATAATTCTTGAACGTTTAATTGTTGCTGTTAATGTACGTTGATGTTTCGCACAAGTTCCTGTTACACGACGTGGTAAGATTTTACCTTTTTCGGAAACAAATCTTGATAATAATGTTGTGTCTTTGTAATCAGGATGGTCAATATGGTTTGCACAGAAGTGACATACTTTTTTTCTACGTCTTCCACCGCGACGTTGAGCCATAATAATTCCTCCTTTATCTTATCTTAAAACGGTAAATCGTCCTCAGAAATATCTATTGGACGACCATCTTCCATGAATGGGGAAGATGCCTGTTGATTAAAATCTTGGTTAAATGAAAAGTTGTTCTGATTGCTTTGCGGAGCTTTATTCTGGTTCTGGTTAGCTTGGTTTCCAGACTGGTTTTGATATGAAGATTGGTTATTGGTGTAATTACCTGATTGACCTGAAGAAGAAGGTTCTCCTGCGGGTCTTTGTTCTGTAACAGAACGAGGCTCCAATAAATGGAAGTTATTTACAACAACCTCAGTCACGTACACACGAGTTCCTTGTTGGTTCTCATAGTTACGCGTTTGAATTCTTCCTTCAATCCCAATTTGTGATCCCTTACGGGTAAAGCTTGCTAAGTTCTCAGCAGCCTTCCGCCAGATTACACAGTTAATAAAGTCTGCTTCACGTTCACCTTGTTGGTTTGTAAAACTACGATTGACTGCAATTGTAAACGATCCGACGGCAGTGCCTGATGAAGTAAATTTTAAATCAACTTCTTTTGTAAGACGGCCGACTAGTTGTACCGTATTCAAATACTATTCCTCCTCCAAAGTGTTTCACGTGAAACAAATTAAGCTTCGATTTTAACAATCATGTGACGTAAAATATCACGGTTAATAAGGGCTAAACGATCGAACTCGTTAATTCCTTCAGCATCAGTAGCAACGATATTAATTAAGTGGTAAATACCCTCTTTATAATCGTTAATTTCGTATGCTAAACGTTTTTTCGCCCAGTCTTTTGATTCAACAATTTCAGTACCGTTTGAAGTTAAAATACCATCAAAACGTTCCACTAATTCTTTCTTAGCATCGTCGCCTAAATCAGGACGGATGATGTATAAGATTTCATATTTTGTTGTTTCGCTCATTGACTGCACCTCCTTTTGGTCTAATGGCTCCGAAGAGCAAGGAGAAAAAAGCTAATAAAAGCTAATTACTCACATCTAAGAATTATACTATGTTACTTAATGAATAACAAGTTAAATATGAAAAGATTATTGATGAATACGAATTCATTGAACGTTTGGCGATTTTTTTCAAATTGTTGAGGATAAGACGCAAACGCTTATTCGTTAATAAAGACGTGATCAGCTATCTTGGAATTTCTAATGAAAATACGCACGTTTTATAGAAGCGTCCCTTTAAATGTATTGTATGTATTAGATGTCATCATTGATTGTCATACTTTGATTGTTTTTTAAAAGCGTAAAGAACAACTGTAAGAACTAGAACTAACCAAACAAGCAAAATGATAAAGGATTGAAGGACATACTCAGCTTTAATGATAAGTATAATTGATAAATTGGGAGATAATTATATATTTTTCTTGATAGATGATTTGGATCTGTAATAACGAACTCAATGTACTGTGACATACCAAAGATAAACATAATCGGCATCGTATAAACAGCCGTTGTTACGACACTTTTGACTGTTTAACCAACAGCAATCTTTAAACCCAAGAAGAAGATTAAAAGCAGTACGGCAGCAATGATCGCTGCAAATTAAAAGACAGACAAGGCACCTGCAATCGTTAAAGAAATGACTAATGACAAACTGGTCATTAGAAAAGCCACTAAGCTTTTACCTAAATAATATCTAATAGAGTTGTGGGTGATTGTACGAGCCCTCTTAAAGTGTCCTTTTCATTTTCTTCTGCAATCATTATTGCCATTGAACTATAAGCAATGGCTGAATAGGTTAAACCAACAATCATTAAAATTATTTCTAATGATAAGCCAAGGTCTCGATTTCCAACATTGATATTGCTAAAGACCAAACTCATCACAATGGGGAAAAGAATCATCGTGAAAAGAGACATGTTTCGCATAAATTCTTTAATGTCCTTTTCAAAAATTTCTGCTATGCGGTATATTTTCATATAAATTAACTCACTTCCAGTAACCTTTTTGAAGACTTTTCCTAGTGTTGGAAAGTCCATGTGAATTTCTAAAACATTTGGATCCAGTAATGCTTCACTAATCATAGGCTTATTGTCTTCACTTCTTTCAAGTGTTTTGACACGTCCTGTTTGGTAGGTCAAATGAATGCGATTTGTTTTATATCTATTTCTTAAAGTTGTGGGCTACCAGTCTCTTTAATCACACCTGCATCTAAGAAAGCAACTTTGTCACATAGTAAAGTGGCTTCATCCATATCAGGGGTTGTCAAATGAATCGTTGTTCCTACATCATTTATTTTTACCAATATATCGTGTATTCGTTCACGCGTATTTGGATCTAAAGCACTCCTTGGTTCGTCTAGCAGTAAAAGGGATGGAGTCTGTAAAACCGTTTAACAGAGTAAAATACGTTATTTCATACCCTTTGACACACTTTTATTCTTATCTTATAGTAAGCCAACAGCCCTTAACACCTCGTCGACTTTACCTTTATCTGTATTTTAAAGTTTTCTCAACAGTTCTAAATTGTCTGCGACTGTCAATCTTTCATACAATGAATTGTTGTCAAATAAGATGCCTATTTTTTCAAGATATTGTGTTCGGTTAAATTGTTCATGCTTAAAACCTAACACATGTATCAGACCAGAAGTAGGGTCTCGTTCACCAGTCAGTAATTTAATGGTGGTTGTTTTTCCCGAACCACTAGTTCCTAATAAACCAAATATCTCACCTTTATTAATTTTTATGTCAATTTTCTTTAAAGCTTCTTCATGGCCAAAGAGTTTTTTTAATTGTTGCACTTTTATTATAGTCTCCATCACAATTGCCTCCTTTGCTTTCTAACGTAAGTTTACCTCAAAAAAACTCACCACAAGCAAATTTGGTAAGTTGCATAGATAGAAGGGTTAATTGTGGAAGTAAAGAGTTTAAATCAACTGAATTTTCGCTAATATGTACTATTTAAGGCCGAGTTGTGATTACAATTTAACCAATAAATCTTGACTCTGCGTATAGTTTGTTCTTGAAAGAGGAATTTTATCTTGATTGAAGTTATCAAGAACAATTGAGTACGTAATTTTCGACCAATTAATAATTTCTCGTACTTTATGTTGGTTTACTACGTATGAACGGTGACAACGGTAAAAGCCATGTGCTTTCAACGTATTTTCCGCATTTGATAGGATGGAGTCATTAACAAAAGTCTCTTGTTCAATCATGATGATAACTTTTCCATCATGACTTTCGATATACTCAATGTCTTCAATATTCACAAAAATAGTTTTATCCTCAATTTTAACTTTAAGTTTACTTGGAATAGTTTCTGTTGAATTCTCCTCGTAATTAGTCGCTTCAGTGATAATCGGGTCTAAGCCAGAGCTTTTTAACGTCCAAATATTGGGTTGCACAATAAAAGCATCTTCAATTCTTAAGGTGAATACCATTGTACTACGAGCAGCATGCTTCAATTGGATTAATAATTTATGTAATAAGTGTATATTATCATGTAATGATTCAATAAATGGATTAAAAGAAACGACGAATTAATTATTCGAGAGAATTGTTTGAGCAAAAGACACACGTTGGAGCAATTCAGGGCTTAATTTTTCAATTCTAGTCTGTTGTTCATCCAGTAAATTAAACTGTGATAAAAGATCCGTTAGTTTTAAAGGGCTACTATACCATTTGATAAAAAATTTGATGTGTTTTTTTCACTTAAACGTTTATAAAATTGAGGATTGCGAATCATTTGAAACGTCGCATCGTTGCATGTAAGGCAAATAATTGCATCGAAATGATGATTGCTTGTTTGAATCACAACAACATCATCTGGCGTAAATGTCATGATTTGATCAGATTGATGTTGAATTATTTCTTTAAATTTTATCTCCATTTTCAGTCGACTCTGGTTAGTCTTCAGGACAAAATAGGATAACATATGACTGTATAAATCTTAAAAAAAAGAGCGTAACTGCTATTAACAGTTACGCCTATATTAAAAATTATTCATCATCTACCGTTTCATCAGTACTTTCTTCTAACTCTTCAGACGAATCTGTTGATTCTTCAACTTCTTCCTCATAATCGATTGCTTCTTCTAGATCTGCTTCTTCATTCAACGCTTCAATCGTTTCTTCATCATCAGTTTTAAGTATTTTGGTGACTGAATTTACCATCGCGCCCTCGTCTAGGCGAATCATTCTAACGCCTAAAGTCGCTCTTGATGATTGAGAGATACTCTCAACACTCATACGAATCACAACACCTTGATTCGTCATCAACATTAAATCTTCTTCCAAGCTTTCGATAGCCACAATTCCAGCTAATTTCCCACTCTTCTCACTAATATTTGAAGTCTTAACACCTTTACCACCACGTTTTTTAAGTGTATAGTCGCTCGCTGGCGTTCGTTTACCGTAACCATTCTCCGTAACAACTAACACTTCACTAGCTTCGTTTAAAACTGCAGCTCCTACAACGTAATCATCCTCGCGTAATCTTACACCACGAACACCAGTCGCAGTACGTCCCATTACACGAACATCAGTCTCATCAAATGCCATCGCATAACCATCGTGTGTTCCGATGATTAGATTTTGACGACCATTTGTTACTAAAACGTTGATCAATTCATCATCCTCTCGCATAGAAATTGCGATTAGACCATTATTGCGAATATTGTAGTAATCACTTGCTTTAGAGCGTTTAACCGTTCCTAGTTTTGTAACAAAAGCTAATGTATGTTCATCACTATCTTCACTCTGACGGACATTGATAATATCCTTAACGTATTCATCTTTATCAATGTTTAATAAGTTAATAATTGGAATTCCTTTAGCTTGACGGCCATATTCTGGTACTTCATAGCCTTTATTCGCATACACTTTACCTTTATTTGTAAAGAATAATAACGTATCGTGCGTCGAACATGAAACCAGCGTTTGAATAGCATCATCGTTTGACATTCCCATTCCCTTAACGCCACGCCCTCCACGATTTTGAACATGGAATTCATCCTCAGTCATTCGCTTGATGTAACCATTTGAAGTCAATGCGATGAGAACATCCTCTTCGTCAATCAAGTCTTCATCTTCAAGACTTAAGGCTTCACCAATCAGTAACTCAGTACGTCTGTCATCGTTAAAGCGTGTTTTAATATCAATTAATTCATCTTCTATAATTTCGTGAATACGGTCTTCACTTCCCAGAATTTCTGTTAATCGTTGAATCAGAGCCATTAAATCATTGTATTCTGAATCAATTTTTTCGCGTTCTAAACCAGTTAAACGAACTAAACGCATATCTAAAATTGCTTGAGCTTGGAGTTCAGAGAATTCGAAACGCTCAATTAATTCAGCTTTAGCTCTTTCACCATCTTTAGACCCTCGAATGATCGCAATAATTTGGTCAATCACATCGAGTGCTTTTAATAAACCTTCTAGAATGTGCGCACGATTTTCAGCTTTACGTTTTTCAAATTCAGTACGACGTCTAATAACAATCACTTGATGATCTAAATATTTAGATAATATTTCTTTTAAACTTAATACTTTTGGTACACCAAAATCGATGGCTAACATATTGAATCCGAAACTAATTTGTAATGAGGTTTGCTTATATAAATTATTCAAAACTACACTAGCACTCGTTTCACGACGACATTCAATCACGACACGCATACCTTCACGGCCAGATTCATCGGCAACATAAGTGATGCCTTCAATGCGTTTTTCACGGGCTAATTCAGCAATCCGTTCCCATAAGCGCGCTTTGTTCACACCATAGGGTAATTCAGTAATAATAATTCGTTCGCGATCATTACCGAATGTTTCAATTTCCACGCGACCACGAATAATTATTTTGCCTTTACCTGTTTCATAAGCTTTACGAATTCCTGATTTCCCCATCACAATACCGCCTGTTGGAAAATCAGGTCCCGGTAAAGCTTCCATCAATTCTGCAGTTGTTGCAACAGGCTTATGCATTAAAATAATTAACGCATCGATAACCTCACCTAGATTGTGTGGTGGAATGTTTGTTGCCATACCAACCGCAATCCCAGACGCACCGTTGACTAAAAGGTTTGGAAAACGTGCGGGTAAAACAACTGGCTCTTTTTCTTCTTGCGAATAGTTATCTTGGAAATCAATCGTATCTTTATTGATGTCTTTTAACATTTCTAAAGCAATTTTACTCATACGAGCTTCCGTATAACGCATCGCTGCGGCACCATCACCATCGACAGAACCAAAGTTACCATGGCCATCGACTAACATTTGGCGGTAACTAAATGGTTGAGCCATTCTTACCATTGCTTCGTAAATTGCAGAGTCCCCATGAGGGTGATATTTCCCCATAACGTCTCCGACGATACGAGCAGATTTTTTATAGGGTTTATCAGGAGTTACACCCAATTCACTCATTCCGTAAAGAATCCGTCTATGAACTGGTTTTAAACCGTCTCGGACATCAGGCAATGCTCTTGAGACAATAACGCTCATCGCATAATCAAGAAATGACGTTTGCATTTCATGAGGTAAATTTATCTCTTCAAATTGTTGTGTTGAAGGATCGAAACTTTCACTCATTATATTTTCCTTTCTCTTCTAACATTTTTAATTTACTTATACGTCTAAGTTTTGTACGTACTGAGCATTTTCTTCAATGAAAATACGTCTTGGTTCAACTTCATCACCCATCAACATATCAATCACTTTATCAGCTTCCATGGCATCTTCCACCGAAACTTTTAACATGCGACGGTTTTCAGGATTCATTGTTGTCTCCCAAAGTTGATCGAAATCCATCTCTCCTAAACCTTTATAACGTTGTAATGAATAACGAGCATTTGGATTAGCAGCTTGCCACTGTATTAATTCATCGTCAGTTGCAATATATGTTTCTTTTTTACCTTGTTTAATTTGGTATAGAGGTGGTTGGGCAATATAAATATAACCAGCTTCTAATAACGGACGCATATATCTAAAGATAAGCGTTAATAATAATGTACGAATATGAGCACCATCGACATCCGCATCGGTCATAATAATTAATTTATGATAACGCGCTTTTGCTACGTCAAATTCTGCTCCAAATCCAGTCCCCATAGCAGTGAATAGAGAACGTATTTCGACGTTCGCCAAAATACGATCCATCGTCGCTTTTTCGACGTTTAGAATTTTACCTCGAATCGGTAAAATTGCTTGATACATACGAGAACGACCTTGTTTAGCTGACCCACCAGCCGAGTCCCCCTCGACAATGAATAACTCACATTTCTCTGCTTCTTTACTTGAACAGTCCGCTAATTTCCCTGGTAAGTTACTGATTTCTAAACCAGACTTACGACGAGTTAATTCACGAGCACGTTTAGCAGCATTACGAGCTTTAGAGGCAATAATACCTTTTTCAACAATGATACGTGCAATTTTTGGGTTTTCCATCAAATAAGTTTCAAATGTTGACGTAAAAAGGCGGTCTGTAATCGTTCTTACCTCAGAGTTACCTAATTTCGTTTTAGTTTGACCTTCGAATTGAGGTTCTGGATGTTTAATCGACAGAACAAGCGTTAAACCTTCACGGGTATCTTCACCACTTAAATTTTCTTCGTTTTCTTTAATTAAATTCATTTTACGAGCGTAGTCATTCATGACACGAGTCAAAGCCGTCTTAAAACCAGACTCATGAGTTCCACCTTCGTACGTATGAATATTATTTGCAAAAGAAAGAATATTTGTATGATAAGTATCGGTATACTGCATAGCAATCTCTACTTGAACACCATCTTGCTCACCTTCAAGGTAAATGGGATCATCGACAATCGATACTTTACTTTCATTCAAATATTCTACATAACTTTTAATGCCGCCTTCGTAATAAAAACTAGCGAATGCTTCACGCTCTTCACGCTTGTCTTCGATCGAAATGCGTAATCCTTTGTTTAAGAACGCTAGTTCACGAACACGCGTCATTAATGTTTCATATTTGAAATCTGTTGTTTCAGTAAAAATAGTTGAATCCGGAACAAAGTTAACAAACGTCCCTGTTTTTTCCGTATCACCTTTAATTAAAATTTCTTGAGAAATCGCGCCACGTTCAAAAATCATTTGATGAATTTTGCCATCGCGATGTACGTCAACAGTCAATTCACTTGAAAGTGCATTAACAACTGATGCACCAACCCCATGAAGACCACCAGAAACCTTATAACCACCTCCACCGAACTTACCACCCGCATGTAAAATCGTAAAAACAGTCTCTAAAGCAGGACGGCCAGTTTTAGTTTGGATTTCAACAGGAATCCCACGACCGTTATCCGTAACAGAAATACTGTTATTGGCTTCAATGATTACTTCGATATGATCACAATAACCAGCTAACGCCTCGTCAATTGAGTTATCGACAATTTCCCATACTAAATGATGTAAACCAACGCCACTCGTAGAACCAATATACATACCAGGGCGTTTTCTAACAGCTTCAAGTCCTTCTAAAACCTGTATCTGATCTGCATTATAATCTTGATGTAACTCTTTACTATTTTCAGTCATTAAGCACTGTCTCCTTTACTAACTTGACCTTTTTGGACATATAAAATTTCTGCATTTTTTAATTGATGGATTTTTAAACCTTCAATCGATGCAGTTGTTAAAAACGTTTGAACTTTATTTTCGATATGACTCATTAAAATCATTTGGCGATTGTCATCTAATTCAGACAACACATCATCAAGTAATAACACTGGGTATTCTCCAGTCATATTATAAAACAATTCTAATTCTGCTAATTTAATACTCAAAACAATCGTACGTTGTTGCCCTTGTGAGCCGAAAAACTGAGCTTTTTTTTCATTAATATGAAAAGATATGTCATCACGATGTGGACCGTAGACGGTAATACCTTGCTCTTTTTCGCGAGTCAAGGATTGTTTAAATAATTCTAACAATTGTGTAGAAATAGTGTCTCTATTAGAATAATCTAACTTAGAACTGCTACTTTGATAGGCGATTGTTAATTGTTCGCGTTGATTTGATAAAGCTTCATGGATTGGTTGAGCAATTTTTTCTAGAGCTTCAATAAATGTTAAACGGTATTGAATTAATAAATTGGCTTTTTCTACCAACTGTTCTGTTAAGATTTCAAAATACATTGAATCAAATTGCTGTGAACGTCCATATTGCTTTAAGTAGGTATTGCGTTGTTTGAGAAGTCGTTGATAATTCAATAACTCCTGTAAATAGACTGGGTGCGATTGTCCTAATTCAGAATCAATAAATTTTCTTCTTAAACTAGGGGAGCCTTTGATTAACTGTAAGTCTTCAGGGGCAAAAAGAATGACGTTGAACTTTCCAATGAACTGACTTAGTTTATTCTGTTCAATATGGTTCAATTTAGCTATCTTTCCTTTTTTATTTAAGATTAATTCAAGAGGAAACTCGTAGTGTTTTGTTTCAATCAATGCTTCTAAGCTTGCTAAGTCTTCTTCCCACAAAATTAACTCTTGGTCATGGTTTGTCCGATGACTTTTTGCTAGAGATAACAAAAAAATCGCCTCAAGGAGATTGGTTTTTCCTTGGGCATTTTCTCCGGTTATTATCGTTAAACCATCACCAAAAGTTAGAGATAACTCTTGATAATTACGAAAATTATTTAACGCTAAATGTTTGATTCTCATGGTCTTTTTGAATCACTCGTCGATTGGACTGTGATCATTACATCTTCGTTCGGCAAATAAACTGTGTCGCCATCGTATAATTTTTTTCCACGACGTTGCTCTTGTAGTTCATTAACAAATACATCAAACTCACTTAAATACCATTTGGCCATTCCACCACTACTGATAAAATTCTCATGTTTGAGCAATTGTCCAAGCGTAATAAAAGCATTTTGAATATTTACTATTCTTTTCATCATTTTTATCACCTATATTCATTCAATATCATGACTAATTATACCTTATATCTATAGAAATCTCAAATAAATCGCAATTATTCGGAATCTTAGGGCATATACTCTCTTTTTAAGCAAAATATCGAAATAAAAAAAACAGCCTAAAAAGGCTGAATTTTTTTTATTTAAGTCTATTGAATACTTTTAATGAGTTCTGACTGGGGTTAATAATTGTAATAACTGATTATGTGGAATCTCACTTTCAGTTTCTGCAGAAATTAATAATGGGCGTACAGCAGATTGGAATTCAATTTTTACATCAATTTCTCCAAATGATTTCAACGCATCTTTCATATAATCTGGGTTAAATGAAATACGTAAATCCTCTCCACTGGCATCTTTAGTATTAATTAACTCCGCTACATGTCCAGCTTCGTTACCACTTACGGATAATTCTACGATCGAATTCTCAACAGAAAGTTGAACGACGTTATTCTTACCTTCGTGTGACATTAAAGCTGCACGATCAATGGCTTGATGGAACTCGTTCGCATTTACTACCATCTCTGTTTGGTGAGAAGTAGGAATTAAACGGCTTGTTTCAGGATAGTTACCTTCTAATAAACGAGAATAAATTGTTAATTTCTCAGCTTCAAAAATAACTTGTTGTTGTGCAACCATCATATAGAGTGTTTGATCATCTTCTACAATTCTAGTCAATTCTGTCATTGTTTTCTTTGGAATAGTAATAGCATCAAAGTTTAATTGACTTTCACTAATATCCACTGGGATCTCACGTTTACTTAAACGATGACTATCCGTTGCGATAGCAGTTAGATGATTTGCAGTTGCTTGTAAATGAATACCAGTAAGAACAGGGCGACTTTCTTGATTCGATGCTGCGAATATTGTTTGGTTAATCATTTGTTTGAAAGAGGCTGTTGGTAAAACAATTCGTTTATCCGCTTCGATCTCTGGTAAGTGAGGATAAGTATCTCCATCAATCCCTACAATATTAAATGTTGCTTTACCTGAGGTTACAGTAACTGTGAATGACTCGTTCATATCAATTGTTACATCGTCTAAAGGTAATTTTTTTACAATATCATTGAACAAACGTGCTGGTAATACAACATGTCCAGTTTCTTCAACTTTTAAATGTAATGACTCATCTTCTATTGGAAGGAAACTTTCAATAGATATATCAGAATCACTACCGATTAAGGTAACCCCTTCGTTTGTCACAGAGAGTTTTAATCCTGTTAAAATTTGAATAGTAGCTTTAGAAGGGATTGCTTTAGATACGTTTGCTAACTGAGTGGTTAGTGCGTGTCTATTAATAGTAAATTTCATTTCATCTACTCCTTTATAAATAAATAATATTAATATAAATAATAAGTAATAGTAGTAGGCCCTGTCTATAGTGGTTATAAGTCTACTAAAACTAATGGGGGTATCATTTCTGCCTGTTAGTTGACATGTGCATAAGTCACTGACAACTTTTGGAGTTATACACATGTGCAAAAATATAATTAAGACAACTTCTGCTTCAGTTGTTTTATTTGGTCTTTTAATTCGTCATCAGTCTTAAGATTTTCAGCAATCTTCTCATAAGCATGGATTACAGTCGTATGATTTTTCTTACCAAATTCATCACCTATCTTAGGAAAGGAAAGTTCAGTCAGTTCTCTTGCTAGATACATCCCCACTTGACGTGCATGAACAATGTCTTTTGTACGTTTTTTACCTTTAATCGCATCGGCACTAATTTGGAAAAAGCGACTGGCTTGGTTGATGATCTCAGAAACAGTTAAAGGTTTCTTTTCATCATCACCTAGCATATTACTCAAGGCTTCTGCTGCTAAATTCGAATTAATATCTCGACCTTCAATTGCAGCAAATGCAATCACTCTCATTAAAGCTCCTTCAAGCTCACGAATATTTGTATCCACATTATTAGCGATATAGGTGAGTGTCTCTGAACTAATGTCTAAGCGATCATTACTCGCTTTTTTTCTTAAAATTGCAATTCGAGTTTCTAAATCAGGGGGAGTGATATCAGTAGATAACCCCCATTTAAAGCGACTAATCAAACGTTCTTCTAGATTATCAATGTTATTTGGAAGGCGATCACTCGTTAATACAATTTGTTTTTCATTATTATAGAGTGCATTAAACGTATGGAAAAATTCTTCTTGAGTGGCATCCTTCTTCGATAAAAATTGAATATCATCTATTAATAGAACGTCGATGTTACGATACATTTCTCTAAACTCTTTTTGAGATCCATTTTGAATACTTGTGATAAAGTCATTTACGAACGATTCACTCGTTGCGTATTTGATTTTTGCGGCAGGATTCTTACGCTTAATCTCGTGGCCTACTGCTTGCATCAAGTGAGTCTTTCCTAAACCAACACCACCGTAAATTAAAAATGGATTGTATGTTTTTCCAGGTCCATCAGACACTGCTAATGCTGCTCCACCGGCCATCTTATTGTCTTCACCGATAACAAAATTTTCAAAAGTATAATTGGGATTCAATTGAGAATCACTGAAATACTCATTTTCAGAGGGAGAAATATCTTTCTTTTTCTTTAAAGATTCTGGTTCATCTTCAGGTACAATAATAAAGGTCGGTTCATATTCTACGCCATAATTTTCAAGACTATATTGAAGAATATAACCAGCTAGATGTCGTTCCCAGTAATTTTTAGTTAAGCTATTTGGAACTGCAATCGATATAGATTGATTACCAATACGTGTGACTTTGGCTGGTTCAACCCATGTTGTATAAGAAGTTAATGAAAGAATCTCTTTTAGATAGTCAGTAATTTCATTCCAGAAACGTTCCTTTTCATCCATTATATAATTTTCACCTCAATCGAATAAATAGTTATTCACAGTTTAAACACGTACGGATATTGTAGCATATTGAAAGTTTTCCACAAGTTGAAAACTCATCACTTAAACTGTCAACATGTTAACAATTCACTTATCCACAGGTTAATAAAACTTGTGGATAAGATAAAATCAGGTCAGATGAAATGAATACTGTGTGGATAACCGTAAGTTTTTATAACTTGATTCTATCACATTCTTAACGGTTATGCACAAAAACTGTTGATAAAAAACAACACTTATTGACACCATGTTAATTTGTCGATAAACTAATGAATGTCTTGTGAATGTAAAAAATGACTATAACAGTTATCCACACAATCCACAACGCATGTGCATAACAAAAATCAACTGTGCAAAAGAAAAAGTATTTTAATTGCTAAAAAAATATCTTGACTTTCATCGCGTACTTCATTAAACTATTCTAGTATTGTTTAACAGTAGACATAGGAGGTGTATCAGAATGAAAAGAACATATCAACCAAAGAAACGTACTCGCAAAAAAGTTCACGGTTTCCGTAAAAGAATGAGCACCAAAAATGGACGTAACGTCTTAGCTAGACGCCGTCTAAAAGGTAGAGCAAAATTAGCATCATAATAAATGCCTAATGTTGGAAGGTATCCTATATTTTTAGGAAACCTTTTTTTTTGCATATTTTTAAATTTAAATCATAGGAGGAAATCAGATGGAGTATTGGAACTTAGTAGATGCACAAGGCAATACGATTGTGTCTAATCACCGTCGAGGCGATGACATACCCTCTGGACTTTATCATCACGTGATAAATATATTAGTCCAACATCAGGATGGTTCAGTTCTTATAATGCAAAGAGATTGGAATAAAGAAATTTTACCAGGAAAATTTGAAGCTTCAGCTGGAGGAAGTATCTTACAAGGTGAGACTGTGGAAGCTGGTGCTAAAAGAGAACTGCAGGAAGAAACCGGCATCCAAGCAGAGACGTTAATTCAAGTTCAACGTTATATAGATTTAGTGCATCCAGTCATTTGGACAAATTTTTTTACACGGGTCAACATGAATAAAACTCAGATCACCTTACAAGCAGGAGAAACGATTGCCTTTGAATGGGTAAGTTTGAAAGAATTTATTTATCGAGTGACTCAAGAAGAAATTATTTCACTAGACTCTTTGACTTTAGAAACTTACTATTTAGAATTGCTTCAGAATAAAGAGTGAAAACTTCGAATTTCTTCGAATTTTTCGCTCTTTTCTAGTTTTATTGACGAATTCTGTCGAAAAAGTGACAAAATCGTTAAGTTCGGTTTTTCTTTTAGAGAAATATTAGCTATAATATGTTGAAGTGAATGTTTGTAGTGAGAATGAGGGAATAATAGATTGAAAAAAGCATACAGAGTTAAATCAGAAAAAGAATTTCAAAAAGTTTTCCACAATGGACAATCCATCGCCAACCGGCAGTTAGTACTTTATGTTTATCCTAAGCCTGAACAAGTACATTTTCGAGTAGGATTATCGGTAGGTAAAAAAATGGGGAACGCAGTAAAAAGAAATCAAATCAAACGTTATTTGCGTCAGGCTTTACATGAGCTTGAGCCGGCGATTAAACCAGACATTGATTTTTTACTTATTGCACGCCAAGATATTCGGGACAAAGATTATTTTCAAATTAAGCGTTCTATCATTCATGTAATGAAGTTAGCGAACATTCTCGATCAAACAATATTAAAAAATCTATAGGAGGCTTGGATGAAGAAGTATAGTAAATGGTTAAAAATTGCCATTATGTTAAGTTTTGTATTGTTTCTAACAGCATGTGGGAATGCTGAAGGAGCAAGTGAAGGCGGAATTTGGAGTACGTATGTTATTGATAACTTATCCCGAGTGTTATTATGGTTATCAGGTTTGTTTGGCAATAATTATGCAATGGGGATTATTATCTTTACGTTAATTATTCGTCTATTATTATTACCATTAAACCAAATGCAAACGAAATCACAACGTAAGATGCAAGATATTCAACCAGAATTAGATGCCATTAAGGCAAAGTATCCTAATAAAGACCGTGCATCAATGGAAGCAATGCAAGCAGAACAGCAAGCATTGATGGAAGCACGTGGTGTTAATCAGTTTGCTGGTTGTTTGCCAATGTTTATTCAATTACCTGTAATGATTGCGTTATACCAATCGATTACAAGTACGCAAGAAATTCAACAAGGAGATTTCTTCTGGACCAATTTAGGTCAAGTCGATCCTTACTTTATTTTACCGGTTATCGCAGCAGCTTTAACATTTGCTAACTCATACTTTACTATGAAAGCAAATCCAGTGAAAAACAGTGCGACAACAATGATGACTTATGTGATGCCAGCGATGATTCTATTTATTTCAGTTGGCTTACCAAGTGCAGTTACATTATACTGGGTCATTTCAAACGGTATTACATTAATTCAAACATTTATCTTTAACAACCCTTACAAAATTATTGCAGAGCGCGAAGCAAAAGTAGAAGCCGAAAGAGAACGCGAACGAGAATTACGTCGTGCGTTAAAACGAGCAACTAAACGTAAAAAATAAGCGCTGAGTGTAAACAGAGAAAGGAACGTTATATGTTAGAAAACAGTACAACTATCAGAGCTGAATCGGTCGAAAAAGCAGTTAAGATTGGTCTGACTAAATTAGGTATTACAGAAGCTGAAGCTAAAATCAATGTGATTAGCGAAGGTAAAAAAGGTATCTTTGGTTTTGGTAAGCAAGACGCTATCGTCGAAATAAGTACTGAATCAGACTTATCAATGGCAGAGTTAACAAGTCAGCTAGAAAAGGAAGTCAAAGCTGCTGAATCGGCTAAAGATGGGCATAAAACACCTAGTAAGCCACAAGCAGTCAAAGCTGAACCAAAAGTTGAGTCTAAAGCTAAACCCAAAGCTGAAACTCAGGCTAGACCTTCAACTCCTAAAGCAGTTGAAGTAACTAAGCCTGGTATTGATAAAGTTAAGCCTGAAGTAAAAGTAGCACCGAAACCGGTAGCGAAAAAAGCAAAGGTTGAACCTAAAGTAGAAGCAACAGTTAAGGAGGCAGTAGATGTTCAAAGCGTAGAATCAGCTGATACAGTTGATTCAGAAAAGTCGCAAAAGAATCGAGCAGAAACAAATAAAGAAGCTCGTCTAACTGTTGTACATTATTTAGAAGATGTTCTTAAAACTTATGGTGCAGATGCTAGCGTAACTTACGAAGAAAAGGGTAATCAAGTAATTTTCAATATCGAGACAAACAAGTCTGGTTTAGTTATCGGTAAACATGGCAAGATTATCAATGCTTTGCAAACTTTAGCGCAAATTTTATTACATCGTTACGAACGTCGTCGCGTGTCAGTAATTTTAAACGTTGGGGATTACCGTGACCGTCGTTCAAATGTGTTAGAACAAATAGCGCAACGTACGGCAGACCAAGTGTTACGTAGCAAGCAAGCTGTAATTTTAGATCCATTACCTGCTTATGAGCGTAAACAAATCCATGCCTATTTGAGCAGAATCGATCATATTAAGACACATTCCGAAGGAAAAGACCCAAATCGTTATTTAGTGGTCGACTATGTAAACTAAAACTAAAACACTACAACTTCTTTCTTTTAATCATTTGGTTAAGAGAAAGAAGTTTTTTTATTTTTCCGATGATAATTATCATGAAAGAAATCTCCCTTATTATTTGCGTCAAACCATCTCTTCATTCATACTGTAAATAGATGTATGCGTTTTCAATAGAGCCGGTCAATCGCATAGAACATAGACAAATGAGAGGGGGATTTAAACAAGTATTTTAGAAAAGGTAAATAATAGTTGCATATAAATCGCTTTCAAGATAGAATGTAGTCGTTGGAAAGTTGTATAGACAATTAAGAAAAACGAGGAGGAAGAGTTATGTCTCAATTTGAACAAGATGCTAAAGAATTACTGGAGAAAATTGGAGGTTCTGAAAACATTAATGCTGTGACGCATTGTGCGACACGTATGCGTTTTGCATTAAATGACCCTTCAAAGGCAGATGTACAAGCAATTGAAAAATTGCCATCGGTTAAAGGAAGCTTTACACAGGCAGGTCAGTTTCAAGTAATTATTGGTAATAATGTTTCCGAATTTTATAAAGATTTTACTGCTGTGTCAGGTGTAAGTGGCGTATCGAAATCAGATGTTAAAGCGGCGGCAGAATCTAATCAGTCTTGGTGGCAAAAAGTCATGACATTCTTAGCGGAAATTTTCGCACCGATTATACCAGCAATTATTGTTGGGGGGCTTATTTTAGGTTTCCGTAACGTATTAGAAGCAGTTCCTTTTGAAGCGTTAGGTCAGAAAATTATAGATGGCGTAGCACAAACGACAGCAGACGGTTCACCAGTTTTTAATACGATTGTCGACGTTAACCAGTTTTGGAACGGGGTCAACCATTTCTTATGGTTAATTGGTGAGGCAATCTTCCACTTCTTACCAGTTGGTATTACGTGGGCAGTTACTCGTAAACTAGGTACAACTCAAATCTTAGGGATTGTACTAGGGATTACCTTAGTCTCTCCACAGTTATTAAATGCTTATGGAGCTGCAGGAGCTTTAGCTGAAGGAACGGTTCCGCAATGGGACTTCGATTTCTTCCAAGTTGATATGATTGGTTATCAAGCACAAGTCTTGCCAGCCATGTTTGCCGGAGTAGCTTTAAGTTATCTAGAAAAATTCTGGCGTCGTGTTGTTCCAGAAATGATTTCCATGATCTTAGTCCCATTCTTGGCGCTAGTTCCAGCGGTCATTTTAGCGCATACGGTACTCGGACCAATTGGTTGGTGGCTAGGTGATTTAATTTCGACAGTCGTATTAGCTGGTTTAGAAGGATCATTCAGCTGGTTGTTCGGTGCATTATTTGGTGCTCTTTATTCACCACTAGTTATTACTGGATTACACCATATGACCAACGCGATCGACTCTCAATTAATTGCGGATACAGGTACAACTGGTTTATGGCCAATGATTGCTTTATCAAATATTGCGCAAGGTTCAGCTGTATTAGGCGTTTGGTGGTTAACACGTCAAGATAAAGAAGAATCACAAATTACAATTCCATCAGCAGTGTCTGCTTACTTAGGAGTAACAGAACCTGCAATGTTCGGGGTAACCTTAAAATATATTTACCCATTTGTAGCAGCGATGATTGGTTCAGGTATTGCAGGTTTAATTACCACAACCTTTAACGTTCAATCTAACTCAATTGGGGTTGGTGGATTACCAGGTTTCTTAGTCATTCATATTGATTCAATGGTAGTTTTCTTTGTTGCTATGGCTGTTGCTTTTGTCGTACCATTTGTTTTAACTTTAACATTCAAGAAAATGAATTTCTTAACAGGCGCGGGATTAAACTTTGATATTCCGTTCTTCAATAATTCAAATAAATAATGGTTTGGAGGGTTTCTAGCTATGGAATTAGCAAAGAAAGTCATCTACCAACTATATACAAGATCCTTTAATGACACGGATGGTAATGGTTTAGGTGATTTAAAAGGTGTCATTGAAAAATTAGATTATTTAGTCGAACTGGGGATAGATATGATTTGGATGAATCCATTTTATCCATCACCTCAAAATGATAACGGTTATGACGTCAGTGACTATGTCGCTATTGATCCAGTTTTTGGAACAATGGAGGATTTCGAACGCTTAGTTGCGCAAGCTTCAAAGCGAAAAATTGATATTATGATGGATATGGTGTTAAACCATACATCAACAGAACATGAGTGGTTCCAAAAAGCCTTAGCAGGCGATAAGTATTATCAAGATTTTTATTATTTAAGACCTGCTCAAGCAAATGGCAACTTGCCAACAAATTGGGACTCTAAGTTTGGTGGTCCTGCTTGGGAGCCTTTTGCTGACACAGATTTATATTATTTACATTTATATGATGTGACACAAGCTGACTTAAATTGGCATAACCCTGAAGTGAGAAAAGAACTTCATAAAATTGTTAATTTTTGGTCAGAAAAAGGAGTCAAAGGTTTCCGATTTGATGTGTTAAACGTTATTGGAAAATCCCAAGAGCTCGTTGACAGTGAAGCACCCAATAGTACACAAGAGAAGTCTCTTTATACGGATACACCGATTGTTCATGAATGGATTCAAGAAATGAATGAAGCAACTTTTGGACAAAGAGAAGGTTTTATTACAGTGGGTGAAATGTCATCTACAACAGTTGAAAATGGTGTGAAGTATACGAATCCTGAAGAGAAAGAACTATCGATGATTTTTAATTTCCATCATCTCAAAGTGGATTATGAAAATGGAGAAAAATGGAGTAAGCCAGCGTTTGATTTCATCGAACTGAAAACGATTCTAAACGAATGGCAAACAGGGATGTCAGATGGTAATGGTTGGAATGCTTTATTCTTAAACAACCATGATCAACCTCGTGCTAACAGTCGTTTCGGAGACGTCGAAAATTTCCCTTATGAAACTCAAACGATGTTAGGTCAAACGATTCAGTTCTTAAGAGGAACACCTTATATTTATCAAGGTGAAGAAATTGGGATGACCAATCCAGCTTACACGTCTATTGATCAGTATAATGATATTGAAACACATAATAACTATCGAATTATGCTAGAGAAAGGCTATTCTGAAGAGGAAGCGTTTGAGATTATTTTAGCAAAATCACGTGATAATGGTCGAACACCTATGCAATGGGATGACTCAGAGCATGCAGGATTTACAACAGGCACACCCTGGCTAGATGTGTCGGATAACTATCTGCAGATCAACGTAAAAAATGAATTAACTAATGGTCGTATTTTTCCATATTATCAGAAGTTAATTTCTTTACGTAAAGAGTACGATGTGATTTCATCAGGTACTTATCGTGGTTTATTGTTAGATCATCCTCAATTAATGGCTTACGTACGTGAGTGGCAAGGTCAACAATTACTTGTTATGAGCAACTTCTATAAAGAAGCTGTCACAGTTTCTTTACCAGAAGAATTTAAAGAACGTTCAGCAAGCAAGTTAATTGGTAATGGTTCGCTAGAGAATGTGTCAGACGAATTAACGTTTGGTCCATTTGAAACAGTTGCCTTTTTATTCGAATAAGTCAGATTAGATTTAACCACAGTCTTTGGCTGATAAAGGGCTCCGTCCACAAGAACGGAGTCCTTTATCTATTTGCCAGGACTGTTTTTATTTTTTCAAGAAATGTTACTGATATCTAGTAAGAATACATGTATAATAAGAAATACTTTTAAGGGGGTGTCGATTAGTATGAAGAAATTTAGATTAAATCATTTTATTACCATTTCAGTCATGCTTTTTGGGATGTTTTTCGGGGCTGGAAACTTAATTTTTCCACCGTTACTAGGTAAAGAAGCAGGCGCCGCTGTTTGGATCGCATGGGCAGGCTTTGTCACGACCGCCATTTTGCTACCTGTTCTAGGGGTTGCGTCAATCGCCAAATCTGGAGGGATTCAAAAATTAGCTGGTCGTGTGGATAAGAGGTTTGCTTACGTCTTTACGATCGCAACCTATTTAGCGATTGGACCGGGGCTAGCAATTCCTCGTGCGGGGAGTACACCGTTTGAATTAATCGTGACGCCATATTTACCGGCGGATGCGAGCCAATTAATCCCCCGTTTAATTTATACGGCTCTTTTTTTTGCGCTTGCTTATTGGTTATGCTTGAATCCAAGTAAATTAATGAGCCGAATGGGGCGAATTACCACACCGAGTTTAATGATATTAATAGTTTTGATGTTTATTTTTATTATGCAAATGGATACGAGTAGTTCAGCCCAAGTAACGGGACGCTATCAACATAATGCTTATATTGGTGGCTTCTTAGCCGGTTATGATACGATGGACACTTTAGCAGCACTCGTCTTTGGTTTGGTCGTTGCCAATACCTTGCAGAGGTATAATATGACACCGACACAAATGCAAAAGACAACGATTGGTGCTGGAATTACTGCTGGTTTATTTCTTGGCTTAATCTATTGGCTTTTAACGTCAATTGGACATACGACAAGTGCCCAGTTCCCAGACACGATTAATGGGGCGCAAATCCTATTGAATTCGACCGTGATGGCAATCGGCCTGCCGGGCGCGATTCTTTTAACCTTTATTTTTAGTTTAGCGTGTTTGAATACGTGCGTTGGTTTATTAACTTCTTTATCAGAGTACTTTACGCTACTATTTCCACGTTTTAGCTATAAGGGTTTCTTAGCGATTTTCGTCATCTGGAGCTTTATTACCGCTAACTTTGGTTTGAATACTATCCTAAAGATTTCAGTACCAGTATTAATCTTTATTTATCCGGCAGCTATTGTCTTGATTGTGATGGAGTTGACGCGTCAATGGTTTAACTATAGTCGTCAGACTTACCAGTTAGTGATTTATACAGTGGCAGTGATAAGTGGCATTACGGCTTTAGAATCAGCTAGAATTTTTGTGCCGGGTATGACACAAGCTTTTAACACCTACTTGCCTTTATATAAGCAACAATTAGGTTGGTTAGTACCTTTTCTGATTTTACTGGTTATTTGTTCACTGTTTGAGTATTTCATTAAAAGAAGAAATAAAATGGCTTAAATTAGTCGCTTAAATCAAGAAGAATAAGTTCACAAGGCTATTCTAATCTATGGTATAATGTGGTGTATTTATTTTGAGGAGACGAACTGATTATGATGAAATCCAGTATTAAATGGTTATTAATAAGCTTATTCATCTTGCTCAGCGGTTGTAGTAGTGAACCGATGATTAAATTAAGCGAGGAAAATCAAGCTAAACTTGAAGAAAAGCGCCAGCAGTCGCAAGTAAGAGTTGACGAACCACACACAGAAGCATCACCTAGCCAAAGCCAGCAGGAAGAAACTGTGGCTGATGTCAATCAGTCTATGGCGAGTACGATTGATCCGTCTAGTTGGACACGTTTGCCTGACGAGACAGTCTTGGATCTAAGCAATTTCCTACCGTTTTATCCCTATCAATTGAAGCAATTTAACAATGTGACTGGGATGTATACAACTTATGTTGATTACTTCGATGAAGCCAATCGTGTGATGCAAGTACGAGAAATCGTCGGCGCAGACACTTTCGTGAGTGCTTACCGATGGGACGAAACACAGATTCAAATGACACTACGCCAGGAGAATATCGCTTTATTTGAGAATATGCTAGAAACAGGCCAACAGACTGCTGATAATGTGATGACTTTATTGAGTGCGCCTTTAACGGTTGGCACGACTTGGTCATATGATGGTACCCATCAAAGTGAAATTTTAGGACTATATGAAGAAGTGACTTTGGGTGAACTTACTTTTACTCAAGTTATCGAAACATCGACTCAATTTGAGGATTATGATTTAAGACAATATTACGCAGCAGAAGATGGCTTAATAGGCACTCGCTATGTCACATCGACTGAAGCCACTGAAGCAGAAGATTTTTGGCAAATAACATCAAAGGCACATCAAGTCATGATGATCGTTAACCAAAGCATTGCTCAGCCTCAAACGGATGAAAACTCACTCTTAGCACTTGAGAAAGTGTCATTTGCCTTTCAGACGAATGACACGATGGCACGCGCTTTCCAAAGATTGTTCACTGAACAAGGATGGATTACTGACGATATTGTTATCAACAGTATTAGTGTCGATGAAACTGGGATAGCGACAATTGATTTCTCGAGTGGAGTCGTTTCTGCTTTCAATCAACACCATAGTAAAGAAGCAGGTGTGATTCCAGCGATTGTCACGACAATCGGTCAGTTTTTAGACGTGACTCAAGTTCGTTTAACTGTCAATAACAATGGGCTTTTACCAGACACCTTGCCGTATCCACCGAAAGGTGTTTATGAAGTTGATGCAAGCTGGCTAGCAAATTAAGCCAAGCAAACAACCTGTTCTTTTACATGATAAATGTAAGAGAACAGGTTATTTATTTAATTATTTAATCTAGGTTTGCGACGAGCAAATTCAGAGAACTGGAATTTCTCGAGGCGATGATGCGAGACTGTGTATTGAAAGAAGGTAGTATCTTCTAAAAATACATTGCTGCTAACGCTGATGATATAGTCCATCGGATCTAAATGCATTAATTCGATATCTAGCGGACTGGCTTTTTCAGCGACAAATTCTTTAGTTGCATAGCCAATCGTTAAAGATAATTCATTTTCAAAATATTCGTAAATAGAATCCTTTGCGGCTTCCATTGGTACATGATTGATGACAGAACAACGAATATAATCTTCATCGATAATCATGACTTCATTATTGATTTCACGTGTTCTTACAAGATGAATGAACCGTTCATCAGCTGTAACACCATTTTGTCCAATTAGAAAATCCGGCACAGGAATTTGCTCATTTGTTATTAAACGAGTAATTGATGTGATATTCTGTTCAACTTGTAGCTCTTTATAGCTGACTAAACCACTAATGGGTAAAGAAAAACGATGATAATCCAACACAATGGAACCACGTCCTTGTTTTTTCTGGATAAAACCATTTTCTAGTAATAACTTTTGTGCCTTCCGAATTGTTTCACGGGAGACATTATAATTTTTGGCTAGCTCATGTTCACTAGGAATCATGCTACCAATTGGATAGTCACCTGCTTTAATTTTTTGTTCAATATCTAAGTAGATTCTTTCAAACTTGTTCATTTTAACACCTCTCGGAGCCTATTTTACCACGAATCCTATAGAGATGGTATGTAAATCAATTTCAAAAGACTAAGTTTTTCATAACTGTCTTTCGAGCAGTTGCTTTTCTTTGGATAGGTTTGTTATAATGCATATCGAAATGAATATAAGCAGTCAAAGTGCTAATTAACTCCTAAACTAGCCAGGGGTTAATTTAGGCACTTTTTTTGTGGACATAAATAGATTCAAATTAGGAAGGAGCCAGTCAAATGTATCAAGCAGATACGATTGCTGCAATATCAACTGCCCTAGGAGAAGGTGCGATTGGCATTGTACGTTTAAGTGGTGAAGAAGCGATTGAGTTCGCAAATCGGGTCTTCAAAGGAAAAGATTTAACAAAGGTATCTAGTCATACCATTCATTATGGGCATGTGATTAACCCAAGAACTGGACAAACAGTCGATGAAGTCATGCTGAGCGTGATGCGAGGTCCGCGTTCTTTCACCCGTGAAGATATTATTGAGATTAACTGTCATGGTGGGATCGTGGCGGTTCAACGAGTATTAGAAATGGTGTTATTAGCAGGCGCACGTTTAGCGGAACCAGGCGAATTTTCTAAACGTGCTTTCTTGAATGGACGAATTGATCTATCTCAAGCAGAAGCAACAATGGATTTAATCCAAGCCAAAACAGCAAAAGCGATGGAAGCATCGGTTAATCAACTTCAAGGAAGTTTATCGCGTAAGATTACGAGTCTTCGTCATGAAATGCTACAAACACTTGCTCAAGTTGAAGTAACGATTGATTATCCCGAATACGATGATGTTGAAGAATTGTCTTCACGTCAATTGAATGAAACCGCTCGTTCAGTCAAGGAAGAAATCGGAAAAATCCTTCATCAAGCACAACACGGCAAGGTTTTCCGCGAAGGAATTAACACTGCCATTATTGGCCGACCAAATGTTGGTAAATCAAGCTTGTTAAATATTCTAACAGGAATGGAAAAAGCCATCGTCACTGAAATTGCTGGAACGACTCGTGATACGATTGAAGAATACGTCAACGTTCGAGGCGTACCCTTGAAATTAATCGACACGGCCGGAATTCGTCAAACAGACGAAGTGGTCGAACAAATCGGTGTTGAAAAGAGTCGAGCAGCAATGGAAAAAGCTGATTTGATCATCTTAGTCTTAAATCAATCAGAGGACCTTCAAACAGTCGATATTGAGTTACTTGAAGCGACTAAAAATCAGAACCGAATTATTCTGATGAACAAGCAAGACTTAGCGCCGGTATTGACACGAGAGACACTGGCGCCTTACGGTGTTAAAGAAGATGAATTGATTACAACGTCTATGTTGAATGAATCAGGCTTAGATTTATTAGAACAACAAATCGAACAAAGATTCTTTTCAGGAGCTATCCAATCAGGCGATATTAACTATTTATTGAACACTCGTCATACCTCTCTACTCCAACAAGCGATTGATTCCTTGGATGAAGTTGTGGAAGCGACTGAGTTAAGTATTCCAGTTGATTTAATTCAAATTGATTTTACTAAAGCTTGGGACTTACTTGGAGAAATTACGGGGGAAAGTGTCCAAGATGAATTATTAGACAAGCTATTTAGTCAATTCTGTTTAGGTAAATAAATCGTTAAAGACAAAGGATGATGAAAGAATGAATATGAAACTATCAACCATCTGCTATCTCGATAATGGCTCTCAATTTTTACTTTTACATCGCAATAAAAAGGCAAATGATATCCATGAAGGAAAATGGGTCAGTGTGGGAGGCAAATTTGAAGCAGGTGAAACACCAGAAGCTTGTGCGATTCGAGAAATCAAAGAAGAAACGGGTTTGACAGCTAAAGCGCTAGATCTAAAAGGTTTTATAACTTTTCCAAATTTCACTCAAGATGGGCAAGATTGGTATAGTTTCGTTTATCGAGTGACGGAATTCGAAGGAGAATTAATCGCAGATTGTGATGAAGGCACTTTGGAGTGGGTCGATTACGATCAAGTGTTAAACAAGCCAACTTGGGAAGGTGACTACAATTTCTTGAAATGGATACTAAACGATGAACCCTTCTTTTCAGCACAGTTTACCTATGTTGATGACAAATTAACAGATGAATCCGTTAAATTTTACTAAAGAACGAAAGGAATGAAACAATGCAAACTTATGAAGCAGGTAATTATGATGTGATTGTAGTTGGAGCAGGGCATGCAGGAGCAGAGGCAGCTTTAGCAGCTGCTAGAATGGGCAGTAAAACCTTATTACTTACATTAAACTTAGAGATGGTGGCTTTTATGCCATGTAATCCATCAGTAGGTGGACCCGCAAAAGGAGTTGTCGTAAGAGAAATCGACGCTTTAGGTGGTGAAATGGGTCGTAATATCGATAAAACCTACATCCAAATGAGATTATTAAACACAGGAAAAGGACCTGCTGTTCAAGCCTTACGAGCACAAGCGGATAAACACGCTTATGCTACGAGCATGAAAGAGGTCTTGGAACAAACAGACAATTTAGACTTAAGACAAGGTTTAGTTGACCAATTAATTATTGAAGACGGTACATGTCGCGGTGTGATTACGAATACTGGTGCTACTTATCGTTCAACATCGGTAGTCTTAACGACCGGAACGTCTTCACGTGGGAAAATTATAATTGGTGATTTAAGTTATTCATCAGGCCCAAACAACACGATTCCATCCATTAAATTATCAGAAAACTTATTGGAATTAGGTCTCGAACTAGTTCGCTTTAAAACAGGAACTCCGCCAAGAATTCATCAAGATACTGTGGATTTTGACGCAACGGAAGAACAACCTGGCGATCTTAAGCCGAATCATTTTTCATACCAAACACCAGACGAAGCTTACCGCTCAGATAGTGTCTCTTGCTGGTTAACGCATACGAATCTAGGGACACACGAAATTATTCAAGAAAACTTACACCGTGCCCCAATGTTTAGTGGGATGGTCGAAGGTGTCGGCGCGCGTTACTGCCCGTCGATTGAAGATAAAATCGTTCGCTTTAGTGATAAACCACGTCATCAAATTTTCATTGAACCAGAAGGTTTAGGAACTAAAGAGATGTACGTCCAAGGATTGTCGACTTCTTTACCAGAAGACGTTCAAATTCAAATGATTCGTTCAGTTAAAGGGATGGAAAGAGCGGAATTAATGCGTCCTGGCTATGCGATTGAATACGATGTTGTCGTCCCACACCAATTACGTTTGACGCTAGAAGTCAAAGAAATTCCAGGTCTCTTTACAGCTGGCCAATTAAACGGAACAAGTGGTTATGAAGAAGCGGCAGGGCAAGGGTTAATTGCAGGTATTAATGCTGCGTTGAAAGCCCAAGACAAAGAGCCTTATATTATGAAACGTAGCGAAGGTTATATTGGTGTGATGATTGACGACTTAGTGACTAAGGGAACGACAGAACCTTACCGTTTATTAACATCAAGAGCAGAGTATCGTCTATTATTAAGACATGATAATGCAGACTTACGTCTAACAGAAGTGGGCCGTGAATTAGGTTTAATTGACGAGACACGTTATGCAGCCTATCAAGCCAAAAAAGACCTGGTAGCTGAAGAAATTAATCGTTTATCAAACGTCCGCCTAACGCCTAAGACACCTGGTTTGGAAGAGTTATTCGCAAGAGTGCATTCAACAGCCCTTAAAGATGGTATTTTAGCTGTTGATTTACTAAAACGTCCAGAAATCAAATACTTAGACTTAGTAGAATTATTACCTCGTGAAGATGCACCACTTGATCGACAAGCTGCGGAACAAGTCGAGATTCAAATTAAGTACGATGGTTATATTAAAAAAGCGATTCAACGAGTTGATAAAGTCAAAGCAATGGAAGAAAAATTAATTCCTCAAGACATTGACTATGATGCGATTGACAGTATCGCCAACGAAGCCCGCGAACGTTTGAAACTCATTCAACCAAACAGCTTGGCTCAAGCCAGTCGAATCAGTGGAGTGAATCCTTCAGATATCGCGATTCTATCCGTCTATATCCAACAAGGAAAAATTGCACGTGTCACAGATAAATAAACAAAATTAACGAATACAGGAAGATGCAGGCAAAGTCCTCAGCATCTTCCTGTATTTATTTAGGATGTTAAATTAACTTCAATATAACTACTTTTATTATAAAGTGTTCCTTAAGAGGAAACACCATGTAAGGAATAGTTTCTGTAAGAAACCTGTCAGATAATACTAACAGCACAGATTAAATCAACAAGAAATAAGTTAAATAAATCTAACTAGCAAGCATTTAAAAGGAGCTAACTTTGGCAATTTCATGATAGAATAGAAGAATACTCAAGCTGTCCATAAAGAAAAACAGCTACTCCCAAATGAACTGACTGAGACTGGAATATGGAAAGGAAACGAGGGATTACATGGAGTTAACAGATTTATTTGACTTATTAAGGCAGCCCATCATCCTGAAAATGCGGCAGCTATGTCACAATATATGCGCCAGCAATTTACCTTTATCGGAATTAAAACGCCCCAAAGGCGACAATTAGCCCAGCCCTATTTTGAACAGGAACGTCAGAAAATGAAACGACAACCAACTGAAGCCACCATCAACTGGCCCTTCGTTAAAGCGTGTTGGCAGGCTCCTGAAAGAGAATTTCAATTGCTGGCAGCTGATTATTTAAAATTGCTACAAAACTATTTGAAAGCAGATGATTTAGACTGCTTAGCAGAGTTAATTACTGGCAAATCTTGGTGGGATAGCGTCGATTCATTAGTTAAAATTGTCGGAAAACTGGCTCATCAATCGCAGGCCATGAAAGCTCAACTGCTTGAATGGAGCCAGGCGGATAATATTTGGTTACGCCGAACAGCCATTATTCATCAATTGGGTATGAAAGCTGCCACTGATAGCGACTTATTGGCTCAATGCATTCAAAATAACTTCAATACACAAGAGTTCTTTATTAATAAAGCTATTGGCTGGGCTTTACGCGACTACGCCAAGTTTAACGAAGCTTGGGTACGTGCTTTTTTATTGGCTCACCAATCGCGTTTAGCCCCTTTAAGCTGGCGCGAAGCCAGCAAACATTTACAAATGAATGATACATTGTAACAGATGAAATGCGAGGAGAAACTGTATGAAAAAATCCTACTTAATCACGAGTGCAGTCGCGACTGCCTTGGGTGTATTTATGATCGCTGGTCTGAATAGCAAATTATTGACGCGTAAATATACGATGAAAAGTTCTTTAATCGATCAAGATGTTCAAATTGTTTATATCAGTGACTTACACAATAATTATTATGGTGAAGACCATGAAATTTTAAAAGAAGCCATTACTGCCTTAAAACCTGATTTAATTTTACTCGGTGGAGATATTTTTGAAGTGAAACAACCTTTAGAACCGGCTGCAAGTTTTATCTGCTGGATCGGCGCACACTATCAAGCCTATTACGTCACGGGCAATCATGAATATTATTCTTATCGAGTGTCTGAAATGCGTCAATTAGTGATGGATAGCCAGATTAAAGTATTGCGTGGCGATACGGATGTTATTGAGGTAAATGGTAATCGATTGGCGATTAGTGGGATTGATGATGCAGAAGAAAGTCACGTTTATCCTAATCAATTGATTCAAGCGCAAGAACAAAGACCAAGTGAGCCAACGTTTTCAATTCTCTTAAGTCACCGACCTGAATTCATTGAAGACTTTTTACCTTATCAATTTAATTTAATTTTAAGTGGCCATGCGCATGGTGGACAGTGGCGCGTGCCAGGTTTAATCAATGGTGTCTTTGCGCCAGGACAAGGGATGTTTCCCAAGTATGCAGGCGGACGATTTGCTTTCGACCACAGCACCTTAATTGTTAGTCGAGGTCTCTCATATCAAGATCAACCAGCCCCAAGATTTTACAATCGACCAGAATTAGTGAGTATTCAGCTAGTCTCAGATGCTGAATAAAACAAGGAGTTCGCGCAGTCCTTATGAAAAGGAGAATGAGAGTTGTCAGTTATTAAGATTGTCTTAGTTGATGATGAACAGATTCAATTAACCTATATGACGCAATTGCTTAATCAAGCGGCAGAGCAAATAGGGCTTACCCTCCATGTGGATACTTATTTAAGTGGCGAAGCTTTTCTATTTGCATTGGAGGATCATTTAGATTGGGAGTTAGCCTTTCTAGATATTGAAATGGCACAGTTAAATGGCATGTCAGTCGCCAAGAAATTGCGTGAACATGCGCCACAAATGGCTTTAGTCTTTGCGACGGCTTTTGCTGAATACGCGGTGGAGGGTTATGAAGTTCAAGCTTTAGATTACTTATTAAAACCAATTAAGTTAGAAAAAATTGTCAGAGTGTTAGAACGTTTTATAGCGATGCGACCAGAAGAAGCCAAATACTTAATTTTAGAGGTGGCGGGTGAACAAGTACGCTTTGATTTAAGCGAGATTGTGTTTTTAGAAGCCAATAAGCGTGATATTCTCGTTCATACGCAAACGGATAGTTTTACTAGTCGCATTAGTTTGGCAGAAGTGTCCGATTTAATAGATGATCGTTTTGTCCAAACTCATCGCAGTTACTATGTTAATTTAGAATTTATAACACATTTACTGAAGCAAGACGTTCAATTAAGTACTGGCGAATCGATTCCGCTATCACGTCGACAAGCGAAACAAACACAAAGTGCTTTTATTGAATACTATCGAAAGTCGGTGTTTTATGATGACTAGTATGAATTGGCTAATCTTGACTTTGAGCTGTCTAGTGATTGGCCTTGTTTTGTTAACGATTTATCAGCGAAAAGAATTGAATTTTCATAAGTTGCAGCAGAAAGAACTGGATGATTATGCGACGGAAGTTGAGTCCATCTATCGTCAGTTGCGGGGGATTCGGCATGATTACCGTAATCATTTGCAGGTGATGGAAGCATTTACTGAAACGAAGCAGTTAGCGCAGTTGCGTCAATATATTCGCCAATTGACTAATGAAATGAATCAGGTAGATACGATTATTCGTACGGGCAATACAATGATTGATGCCTTGGTGAATACTAAATTGACACGAGCTCAAGAAGCAGGGGTGGCTCTTGATGCGACAGCGATTGCCCCTCGTAACTTGGCGATTGAAGATGTAGATTTAGCGATTATTATTGGAAATTTATTGAATAATGCAGTCGAAGCTACGACCTTGCAATTGTCTGCCAAGGGTATGGCGCCTTTTATTCGATTGTATATTGCGCCAATGAAAAATAATTTATACATTAGTGTCACCAATACAATGTTCAAAAATCCGCAAGCACGTTTCATGTCTTTGAAAGGTGTGAACCGTCAAGGTTACGGGCTGAGAAGAATTGATCAAACCGTTGACAAAAATAAGGGGCATGTCAATCGTCAGTGGGAAGATGGCGTGTTTGTGACAGAGATTACCTTGCCTTTACTGGAAAAAGCCGGGTAAAATAATAAGCAAAAGACCTAAGCGTCGGAAGGAGTCTAGGACTCGTATCCAATGTTTAGGTCTTTTTAATGATTTACTGATTGAATTGTTGGTATTCGCGGAATTCTTTGACGTGTAAGTTTAAATCGCCTAGGAAATAGTCAATATAACCTAAGTGACGGCTCATAACAGCTATTGTATACGCGGGCTCACCGTCTTCATAGTAAATACCTGTATCGTGATTGCCGTCTTCGTATTGACCGTATTTAGCGGCCATTCCTTCATCGACATACATTTTTAAATAAATACCTGATTGAGCTTCTAGCATAATATCGACAATCGTTTGATAGTCAGGATTGCTTGCGACGCGAATTAAAATTTCATTTAACATTCGTGATGTTGCGAAGTTTAAATTGTAAATGTCGCCATTATCAAAACTTAAGTCACTTAAAGCAATTAAATCAGATTGGAAATCACCATACATACTGTAATAATTATTAATTAAAGTATTCCATGCGGTATTATCAGAATAGAAAAGCGATTGATAAACTAAATCATAAATAGCATAACTATCTTGGAAAGCACCGTTTGTAATTTCTCCTCCACCTTCTTCATACCAGTCTTGGGTAAAAGGTAAGTGGCTGTCCCAAGTTAAATAACCTTGGCTGATTAAATCTGAATATAAGACAGCTGTTCCGACTTTATTGGTGCTGGCTCCGTGAGAAGGGATATCCGCGTTTAGATGGAAGGCTTCACCAGTTTCAAAATCATAAATCGAAATCGACAAATAATCCGAGTCATATCCATAAGAATTGATCTCGTTCCAGACAATATCTTCTATAGAAGCAAATTCAGCATAATCCAAATCACCTTCAAAGTTTTCGCTTTCTTCGTCGCTTTCATCTTCTGCGACTGGTGAGCTATTCTTAACCGAAATCGCAATTGATTCACTTTCTTGGGAGGTAGAGGCTTCGCTAGGCGTGCTCTCTTGATCTGTCAGCGATTCTTCAAGGGCTTGGTCTTGACACGCTACTAAAAATGTCATTAAGCCAATAGTAATAATTTTTTTGATTATTTTCAATTTTTCACCTCATTCAAATACCAACGATTATAGCACTAATTGAATAAAAAGAAATGAAATATGAATGACAAATTGATATCATTTTTAATAATCACTTCGGTAGAGAAAAGCTGGTTTGCGCTACACATAGTTTAACAGCTAGCATAACTTAAACATGACGCTCTTTTAGTGTCTATTGTTTAACAAAAAAACCTAAGTGTCCCAGTGACACTCAGGTTTTTTAAAAAATCCAACTTAGGCTAAAGCAATTTCTTCAACTTTGGCTTTCATGTCTTCAATATCAATCGTTGTATTGTGTCTAACTTCAGCCTCAAGTAAACCTTCGATGGCTTCTGGATAAGCTACACCAGACAATTCATTCAATTTATTTAATAAATCTGCATCAGATAAACCATCCGTTTCAATACCTAGAGCCCTTAAAACTGCTTCTGGGAATTTATAAGGACTAGCCGTTGAGATAATCACAACGGGCTTATGACTTAGACTTTGTTGACTGGCTTTGCGATGTGCTTTAGAAGCGACGGCAGTATGTGGGTCTAGCACGTAGCCTGTTTTTTCATAGACTTCCTTAATCTCTTCCATCGTTTCTGTTTGAGTCGCAAATTCCGCGACAAATTCAGAAAAGTTCGCATGGTATTTCTCAGGAATTGCATAGCTTTTACGATCAGTTAACTCTTGCATATACTCTTTCAATAAACGGTCATCCTCGTTAATCGCATGGAAGACTAAGCGTTCGAAGTTACTTGAAATCAGAATATCCATTGAAGGCGAAATCGTTAATTCAAATTCACGGTTGATATCATACTTACCACCATGGAAAAAGTCATATAACACCCGGTTGTCATTCGAGGCACATAATAGTTTATCAATCGGCACACCTGACTGTTTAGCGTAATAAGCGGCTAGAATATTCCCGAAATTTCCGGTAGGAACACAGAAGTCGATTAAGTCACCTGGTAGAATTGCTTGTTGCTTCACCATTTGCGCGTACGCATAGAAGTAATAAACAATCTGTGGCACTAAACGACCAATATTCATCGAGTTAGCAGACGAAAACTGGGTATCGTGTTCAGCTAATTTAGCGCGTAAGGTTTCATCGTTAAACAACTCTTTGACCTTAGATTGGGCTCGGTCGAAGTTACCGTTGACTGCGATGACATACGTATTATCACCAACTTGAGACACCATTTGTTGCTCTTGAATCGAACTGACGCCACCTTTTGGATAGAAAACGATGATTTTAGTGCCTGGTACATCCGCAAAACCCGCCATGGCAGCTTTGCCAGTATCACCAGATGTAGCGGTTAAAATGACAATGTCTCGGTTGTTGTCTTGAATTTGATTGGCAGTGCTCATTAAATGAGGCAAAATCGATAAGGCTTGATCTTTAAAAGCAATTGTTGGGCCATGAAACAACTCAAGATAATGTTTGCCACCAACTTCAACTAAAGGCGCAATCGCTGGATCATCGAATTTATCGTCATAAGCCGCTTCAACGCAGGTTTGCACTTGTTCAGCAGAAAAATCATCAAGAAAAGCCCGCAGTACAAACGTTGCCATCTCTTGATAAGAAAACTCTTTTAATTCATTCCAATCTAAATTGAAGGTTGGAAAAGAAGTCGGCACGAATAAGCCGCCATCGTCAGCAAGACCTTTAATGATTGCCTCCGAAGCAGACACAAGATACTGATTATTACGGGTACTTTTATACTGCATGTGGACATCCCTCACTATTCTGTAATTGTTTCTCTCATTATACTTTAATTTAGTCCAGACAACAAACATCCAAACGCATATAATAAGAGGAAAGAGTATGAACTGACCGTTTAATTCACAAAAACAACCACTCGTTCCACAGAATAGTTCTATCAGTTATTTGGTAGTATGATCGTTATGAGGTGAAAAATATGAAAAAACAATGGTATTACTTTAAAAATATGTGTCGAGAAATTACAGAATACAAATGTTCTATCTGGTTTTGGTTTGGTTTGCGAGTCATAACTCAAACAGTCTTACCACTAATGCAATTATTATTATCTGCGCAAGTGATTCAATGGTTATTAGCGGGGATTTCTGTTGAGAAATTTTTATTTGAATTAGCTATTTGGGTTACAAGCATCTGCCTTATAGACGTCGTAAATAACCGTCTGATGTTTTATTTTGAAACGGAAAGTGATGTTTTTCGATTATCGATTATGATGAAAATCACTCAAGTCATTTATAACATCGATTATCCATTGATTGTGTCTGAAGAGGGACAGAAAATTTATTCAGAGGCAAACAGTTTAGTAGGTAGTCCGGCGCAATTATTTGGTCGCTTCATTCAAGAATTGTCGCGTTTATTGAGTGCTATAATAGGAATATTGATGTATATGAGTTTAGTTTTACAAGTTGATCAGCTTTATGTCGTGATTATCAGCTTGTTAATTGCAGGATTGTTAATTTTCAAATGGCTACACAAGAAAATAGCGCCAAAGATTATGGAAGAGACTTCGTTTAATAATAAGCAGAGCAGCTATATGCGAAGGTTATATGGTGATTTGCGTCTAGCAAAAGATGTTCGATTATATCAAATGACTGGTTGGTTTTCTGAGATTCAAGAACAGATTACTGCTGATTACCGCAAGTTGATGAAACCTAAGAATAAACTAGTCTTTGCAGAAAATACATTCTTGTCTTTTGGTATTATTCTGATTACAGTCTTTGCCTATTTTCAAAGTGTTCAGTTGATTGCCGATGGTCAATTAGCTGTTTCCGAATTTGTCGTCTATATCGGTGCGATTACACTGCTAGCGAGTACAATTACTCAGTTTGTTAACCAAGTCGCAATTATGGACCGTGATTTATCAGAAATGAAGTATTATGATGCCTTTATGAATCAGACGCCGATTTTTAATCATAATCAAGGCATTGACTTACCGACCTCAGATATTTCGATTGAGCTGAAGAATATTTCTTATACTTATCCTAATCAAACTAAGCCAACACTCAAGAATCTATCTGCGACGTTTAAAGCTGGTGAGAAAATTGCGGTTGTCGGTGAGAATGGTGCTGGGAAAACGACCTTGATTAAATTGATTTGTGGCTTACTCCAGCCAGATGAAGGTGAAATTTTGATTAATGGCCAGCCACAAGCAGCCTTTAATATCCAGACATATTACGAACTATTCTCGGCTGTTTTTCAAGATGCTTTTTTATTAACCTATACAATTCGTGACACGATTGTTCAAGGCTTGCCTTTCGACGACGAGATTTATCAACGTGTCTTAGAACAGAGTGGGGTCGATAAAATTATTGCTCAACTGCAGCTGGGAGATCAAACACAAATCGTTAGAAAAGTCTCGACCGAAGCGATTCAACTGTCAGGTGGGCAATTACAGAAAGTAAAATTAGCTCAAGCGTTGTATAAAGATGCGCCAGTTCTTATTCTGGATGAGCCGACGGCGGCTTTAGATGCCTTAGCTGAAGACGAAATTTATCAGGACTATTTACGTTTCTCGCAGGACAAATTGTCTTTTTTTATTTCACATCGCTTGTCGTCCACGCGCTTTTGCGACCGAATAATTTATTTGAAACAAGGTGAAATCACAGAGGTGGGTAGTCACGAGCAATTAATCGCTGCTGAAAAAGATTACTATCGTTTATATGAAGCTCAAGCTTATTATTACCGTGAGGTTGTTCAACTAGAATTAGAAGCAGAATCTGAAAAAGAAGCTTTTAAAAATGAAGTGGGAGGGGTAATCTAGTGAAGAGTTCAACATTATTTATACGTGCTTTAAAAGATATGTGGCAAGCAGGCAAAAGTTATTATTTGTTACTTTTTCTGCAAACGTTCTGTAGCAGTAGCATTTCTTTTCTAAGCTTTATTTATATGAGTCGGATTGTCAATGCGTTAAGTCAACAGGCAACTGAACAAATCGTTAGTTTGCTTATTCAATATTTAAGTATATTTGCTGTCCTACAGTTGGTAAGTACTCTGCTCCAACCCCAAGTTGAGAATTTCAATGAAATCACTCAACGACGTTTATTCGAAATGCCCTACGAAAAGATGCTAAGAATGCAGTATCATTTCGCGGATAATGCAGAAACGATTCAAAAATTGGAAAGAATTAAGTTCGGAAATTTGTCGCGGCAATCAAGTCTCTATTTGATGAATGTAAGGATTCCTAACATAATGGAATACGTAATCCGAACAATTTGGGGCTTAATTCTACTTACACCTTTGTGGAATGTCAGCACGACGAGTGCGACGGGTTCATTAGCATGGGTGAACACACCTTGGGTCCTACTGATTTTCGTTGGAGGTATTCTAGCGAGCGTCTTTTCACAGTTTACAGGTTCGCAAAAAGCGGCTAAATATATGGAAAACATTGGCGAACGCGTCCTCAATGTTAATGCTAAATATAACTATGAAAATGATATTCTGTCCGACATTGAATCAGGGAAAGAAATACGTCTCTATCAAATGGGAGAGAAGCTCAATCAAAATCAATTAGATATGCACGACTCAACAGCTCTTCTATTAAGAGATTTGAACAAAACTGGTGTTGGTTGGCATATTATGACGGTTATAATTGGTCAACTATTAAATTATGCTGCTTATGCGCTGATTGGCTTGCGCGTTCTGTTGGGCTTTTTACCAGTTGGACAGATTATTCAACTGTCGAGTGCCTTGAGTCAAGTCTTAGCCAATCTACCGATGTTGATTCAACATTTAGCGATGATTTTATCTCAACCGGATACACTTGTTGAATATTATGAGTTTATGGATTTACCTGACGAACAAGTTAAAGGTTCTCTGCCGATTGAAAAACGACTAGATAATCAGTATCAGTTAGAGGTCAAGAACTTGAGTTTTTCGTATCCTGGCTCAAATCAGGAAGTGTTGTCAGATATTACAGCCAGTTTTGATGTCGGTAAGAAGTATGCAATTGTTGGCGAGAATGGTTCGGGAAAAACAACATTCATTAAACTACTTATGCGTTTGTATGATCCAACCAGTGGCGAAATTACTCTAAATAAAATAGACAGTCAAAAATATAAATTGACGGAGTATTTCCAACTTTTTTCTGTTGTATTTCAAGATTTTCGATTGTTAGGTTTAACATTAGGCCAGAACATTGCGGTTAGCCAGGATTATGATGCGGATTTAGCTATGACAACATTGGATGAAGTTGGTTTAGCGGACTTCTCGAAGACCTTACCTAAGGAACTAGATACTCATTTAGGAAAAGAATTCGATAACAGAGGCGTTCAATTATCGGGAGGTCAAGCACAGAAAGTTGCCATGAGTCGTGCCTTGTATAAAGATGCACCCATCATGATTCTGGATGAACCGACGGCTGCCTTAGATCCGGTTGCAGAATTTGAAATTTATCAAAAGTTTGATGAAATTGTCACTGACAAAACAGCTTTTTATATTTCTCATCGCTTATCGAGTTGTCGTTTCTGTGATGAAATATTAGTCTTTGATCAAGGCAAAATTATTCAAAAGGGAAGTCACCAAGAACTCGTTAAACAAGCGGGTAAGTATTACGATCTTTGGCATGCTCAAGCACAGTACTATCAATAAGTTTTAATAAAGCGTCACATGGCAAATATTACAGCTAAGTGACGCTTTATTGATGTTTAGATTTTATTGCCTTAAATTCACACTTTCGTCATATTTTTCTGATAAATTAACATTTAACAAGTATAAGGAGGATTGTCATGCGCAAAATTAGAACAATTTTTACAGCCTTACTTTTAGCCTCGGTGATAGTATTAGCTGTGTCAAAGCAAGAAACGAATTCATGGCAACTTCCAGAGGATATTCTAGCTAAAGAAAGAAACAATCAAAATCATGAGACACAATCACATCAAGGTTTCCCTGAGGAAATAGAAGGTGTGTGGGAAGTGACAAAATCAGATGGTACTGCCCAGACTTTAACGCTGTACGGTTCTCAATTATCCGTTCATACACAAGAGACTGGTAGTGTCTATTACGATAATATCGTGACACAAATCCAACAAGACTCCCCCCTCATGGCGAATCCTAATGCGACAAAAAGCTACGCTTTAGTTTGGGATATTAATGCCTTCATTGAACGATACGGAGAAAATAATTTGCCTGATAATCAAGCGCCCTTTACTTTAGCATATGACGAACAAAATGATCAGCTTTCCACCAGTTCAACGCTAATTTATAAAAGAAATAAAGAAGCTGAATTAGTTCAGCAATTAAAAACTCAATTGGTTGAACAACTACCCATTAACAGATTACAATTAGCTGCGATTAATTCTCAAATTTTGTTAGATTTATGGGAAGCCGCCCAGTTAAATGAGTTAGAAAATGAAGCGTTAAGTTTATATTTATACAAAGGCTTGCAAGCTCATTACCCTGAATTATCTTTACTTGCTCAAGCTGACATTAAGGATTATCAAGCATTAGTGGAAGAATTAATGAAACGAAACGGCTTAACCTATGAAGAAATAAATCAAGCGGGGCCAGCAAAGTTATGGGCAACTTATGAAAGACTAAGAAAAGAAACGTTAGCTGAAGGTGCTAGTAATGAAGTTAACATTGAAACTCAATTGCCGGTGATTATGGAAGCTTTACAGGTTGAATTAACAAGCCTTCGAGCAGACTACCAACAAGCAGTCATCGAAAGAGAAAAGCAAGAAGCTATTATCATTTCGCAATGAGGATAAGGTTGATAAATAACATAAGATAAATAGCTCAAGGAAGCTTTCTAGATTTATTTGTTTAGAAATTGATAGACAGCCCTTGCACTAGATCTAACTGCATTCTAAAGAATAGCATTCTGATTCACATAAAGGAGTCTCTTTCGAGGCTTCTTTTTTGGCTTAGAAAAGGTAAATAAATTGATGATAGGCTTTGGTGAACGATTGTGAAAACCTCCTTCAACTTTTAAAGAATTGACCACTTAGGTAGGAGCACGAGAGCTACAGAAATAAAGGTTTCTGTTGCTTTTAAATACAAGTCTTTTCCTTTAAAAAATGTAGAGATTTCATTGCTATTGAGCTAGTTTTCGGGTAAAGTATAAAGGTGTGTGAAACATTCTTGTTTCACAGAAAATATGTAAAATAAGGGGCTGTCATCATGACAACTGAAGAATTTGTCCAAGCTTTAAGCGAGCATGGAATCACTCTTACTCCTGAGCAAGTTAACCAATTTGAACTGTATTATGAGTTACTGGTTGAATGGAATCAGAAAATTAATTTAACAGCTATTACGGAGAAAAAAGAAGTCTTTTTAAAGCATTTTTATGATAGTTTAATGCCATTATGGATGATGCCATTAGAAAGCTATGCCGTGAGTTTATGTGATGTAGGAGCAGGAGCTGGCTTTCCAAGTATACCTCTAAAAATAGTACATCCTGAATTAAAGGTCACCATTGTTGATTCATTAAATAAACGTATCATCTTTTTAGAAGAATTAGTGAGTGCTTTAGGCTTAAGTGACGTGCAATGTGTTCACGGGCGTGCTGAAGATGTTGGACAAAATCCACAGTATCGCGGTCAGTTTGATGTCGTTACTGCCAGAGCCGTCGCAGCGTTAAACGTTCTAAGTGAATTTTGCTTACCACTTGTTAAAAAAGGTGGAAGTTTCCTAGTGTTAAAAGGTGCAAAAGCAGATGAAGAAATCGAACATGCTCGAAAAGCACTCACTGTGCTTGGGGCGAAGTTTGAACAACAGGCAAGTGAGTTATTACCGATAGAAGAGAGTGAACGCACGATTCTATTGATTAGAAAAACACTTGATACACCAAAGAAATATCCAAGAAAAGCTGGTAAACCAGCCAAACAACCAATTATTTAATAAGTTAGGGAGGATACAGCATGGGGAAAATGATTTCGATTGGAAACCAAAAAGGTGGCGTAGGTAAAACAACAACTACAGTCAATTTAGGAGCTGCCCTAGCACAATTAGGCAAAAAAGTGCTAATTATCGATTCTGATTCACAAGGTAATGCAACGAGTGGATTAGGCGTCGAGCGTGGTCAAGTGAACAAGAGTCTGTATGAGATTTTAGTCGATCAAGAGCCGCTTGAAAATTGTATTCTACCAACATCAAGCGAAAACCTAGATATTGTTCCTTCTACTATTTCTTTAGCTGCAGCAGAATTGGAACTCGTTAACGTTAAAGACCGTGAATTACGTTTGAAAGAAGCCGTTAATCCAATCCGCGATAAATATGATTATATTCTTGTGGATTGTCCGCCTTCTTTAGGGCAATTATCAATCAATGCTTTTACAGCGAGTGATACGATATTGATTCCTGTTCAAGCAGAATATTATGCCTTGGAAGGTTTGAGCCAGTTATTGAATACAATTCGTCTCGTTCAAAAAAGCTATAACCGACAATTTAGAATTGAAGGTGTTCTGATTACGATGTTAGACGCCCGTACCAATCTAGGCTATGAGGTTGTTGAAGAAGTACGTAAATATTTCCGAGAAAAAGTGTATAAAACGATTATTTCACGTAACATTCGTTTATCAGAAGCACCTTCTTACGGCCAGTCAGTATTAGATTATGATCCACGTTCTCGTGGCGCTGAAATGTACTTAGATTTAGCAAAGGAAGTGATTTCGAGTGGCGAATAAACCTAAAAAAACAGGTTTAGGTCGTGGAATGGAAGCTTTATTTACAGCTTACGAAGAAACTCCGACAGATAATGAAATCGTCGAAGATATTCCTTTAGACCAAATTCGACCTAATCCTTATCAACCACGTAAACATTTTGATAAGATTGCCTTACAAGAATTAGGCGAATCAATCAAACAAAGTGGTGTATTCCAACCAGTTATCTTGCGTAAATCAATGATTAAAGGTTATGAATTGATTGCAGGTGAGCGACGTGTTCGTGCGAGTCGTTTAGCAGGTAAAACAACGATACCAGCAATTGTTCGTCAGTTAGACGAAGAAAGAATGATTGAAATTGCGGTCGTTGAAAACTTACAAAGGGAAGATTTAAGTCCTTTAGAAGAAGCTGAAGCATACAGCATGCTGATGGATAAATTAAATTTAACTCAAGCCGAAGTAGCCGATCGTATGGGCAAGAGTCGTCCCTACATCGCGAACTATCTTCGTTTATTAACACTTCCAGAAGAAATCAAGCAAATGGTAACAGAGGAAAAAATGTCAATGGGTCAAGCAAGAACCATACTAGGATTAAAAGACAAAAGCCAAATGATACCAGTCGCTGAAAAGGTTGTAAGAGAGCATTTAACCGTTAGACAATTGGAAGAACTTGTGCAACAATACAATCAACAAATGCCGATTCAACCGAAGAAAAATGAAAAAACTGATAAAGTTGCCAAAGCTCCTCATATCGTCGAAATTGAACATCAAATGCAAGAACGCTTTGGAACAGGTGCTTCAATTAATCAAAAGGGGGATAAAGGAAAAATCGAAATTGAGTTCTTATCTCAATCAGATTTAATCCGTATTCTGGAGATGTTAGACATTCAGTTGTGAAGCGTTACAATCTGACATTACTTTATTGGAGGAAGCAAGATGGAAAAAAAATACGATAAATTTGATACTGTTGAAATGCGCAAGCCTCATGCCTGTCAAACTAATCGCTGGCAAATCGTACGTATGGGAATGGATATCCGTATTAAATGTGAGAATTGTGGACATGTTGTCACAATGACACGCCGTGATTTTGAAAAGAAAATGAAAAAAATACTTGTGAAACACGAAGAAAACTAGTAACAACCGTTTGAAACTATTAACATAAATAGAATTTTTACAGAAGAAAGAGAGTGCCACCTATGTCATTAACAGCAGGAATCGTTGGTCTTCCAAACGTTGGGAAATCAACACTTTTTAATGCAATTACAAAAGCAGGCGTTGAAGCTGCGAACTATCCTTTTGCCACTATCGATCCTAACGTTGGTGTGGTAGAAGTACCAGACCAACGTTTAAATGAAATCACTAAATTAGTTAAACCTAAAAAAACAATTCCAACTACGATTGAATTTACAGATATCGCTGGAATCGTAAAAGGTGCTAGCCGTGGTGAAGGTTTAGGGAATAAATTTTTAAGCCACATTCGTCAAGTCGATGCGATTTGTCACGTTGTTCGTTGTTTCGATGACGGTAACATTACTCACGTATCGGGTAAAGTTGATCCAATTTCAGATATTGAAACAATTAACTTAGAGCTTATCTTAGCTGACTTAGAAACGATTGAAAAAAGAATGGCTCGTGTTGGTAAATTAGCCCGTACAAAAGATAAAGAAGCAGTTGCTGAAATGGAAGTTTTAGAAAAACTTAAAGTCGCATTGGAAAATGATCAAATGGCCAATTCACTTGAGTTTTACGATGCTCAATTACCTTATGTTCGTAACCTATTCTTATTAACACGCAAGAAAATGTTATATGTAGCGAATATTGGCGAAGACGAAGTGACTGACTCAAGCGATAATCCATACTTAGCACAGGTGCGTGAGCTTGCAGCAAGTCAAGGCGCAGAAGTAGTGCCGGTATGTGCACGTCTTGAAGAAGAGATTGCTGAACTTGATGATGAAGAAAAAGCCATTTTCTTAGAGGACTTTGGAATTGAAGCGTCTGGTTTAGATCGTCTAATTCAACATGTTTACTCTCTATTAGGCCTGGCGACTTACTTTACAGCTGGTGAGCAAGAAGTTCGTGCTTGGACATTTGTTCAAGGAATCAAAGCGCCTCAAGCTGCTGGTATTATCCATTCAGATTTCGAACGTGGCTTTATCCGTGCGGAAACTGTTTCTTATGATGACTTAGTCACTCATCAAAGTATGGCTGTAGCCAAAGAACATGGCCGTGTGCGTTCAGAAGGTAAAGACTATGTCGTTCAAGATGGCGATATTATGTTATTCCGCTTTAACGTTTAAGAGAGGACATAATTTATGAGTAAAGAAACTGAAAAAAATACCCCCATTGTAGATCCAAACGAAGCAGATAAAATTCAAGCAGCTAAAGATGCGATTAAAGCAAGTACTGGGACGAAAGTTGAGACTAATGCTAACGTTGTAGAAACGACTCAAGTCAGTCCAGTTGCCCCAGTCGCTGTTAATCCTTTACCTGGATTAGAGTGGGATGAATTTAATCAATTGACGAAAAGAAGTCAACAATTCTTAGTATCCATTGATAAGAAACTAACGGATGGCGGCTTGACTGAAGCGGTTAAAATGCCCATTTACACAGAAATGTTAGAAACTTTAATTGAAGGCCAACAAGTAGGACAAACGGCTCGTCAAATTTACGGCACGCCGACTGAATGTGCAACGTCAATTTTAAATCAGAATTTTCAAGATCAAACAGAAGTGACTCGTTCACCTGATTGGCAAATTGCTTTGGATGGTGGCTTAATCTTAGGATCAGTTTTCACTTTTATCGTGGGACTGTCTATGATGAATGCAAATGCTGAGCAACCTGAAGCGGTCTTATCTATGGGACTAATCACTTTAATCTTGAATTACTTAGTGGCCGGTTGGGCGATGCTTCAAACGTCAAAAGTAATGCCTAATATGGAAGCACCAAAAGGTAAAAAAGGTTACTTCAAATATTTCGGAGTATCCTCACTATGGATGATTGTTTGGGTGGCAGTAGTGACCCTATCCGCAGCCTTTATACCATCAGTTATTAACCCTATTTTCCCTCCAATGGTTTATATGGTTATCGGAGCGGCGACATTTGGCTTACGTTTCTACTTGAAGAAACGTTATAACATTGTCGGTGGCGTATTTTAAGTTTAAGTAAATATTATTTTATAACACGAACATTCTAGTGAGGCAATTGTCTGTAATCTTATGCCCTTTATCAGAATTCTCTCAATCTGAAATTTAAAGATGATTGACGAAGGATATCTGTCTGAATGTTCGTGTTTTTATTTTACCTAAAATTAATTTGTGTGACGAACATCGTTGTGTCGATGATTGCTAAAGCCAAGAGTTTGATGAGGGATTTATAATGTTCATATTTTACTTGCATGTCGGTCGGTAAAATGATAACTTAGTAAAAATATATTCAAAAAAAATTAGGAGGCGTGCAAATGACTGCATGGGAAACAAAGTTTGTTCGAGAAGGTTACACATTTGATGATGTATTATTAGTGCCAGCGAAAAGTGAAGTGTTGCCAAATGATGTAGATCTTTCAGTAGAACTATCTCCCAACTTAAGGTTAAATATTCCAATTATTAGTGCAAGTATGGATACGGTCACTGATGCTGATATGGCGATTGCGATGGCTAGACAAGGTGGTTTAGGTGTTATTCACAAAAACATGTCAATTGAACAACAAGCGCATGAAGTAAAAAAAGTAAAACGTTCAGAAAATGGTGTTATTCTTGATCCTTTCTATTTAACGCCTAATCACACGGTTCATGATGCAGAAGAATTGATGTCACGCTATCGTATTAGTGGAGTGCCAATCGTGAAAAGTTTTGAAGATAAATTATTAGTAGGTATTATTACTAACCGTGATATGCGATTTGTCACAAACTTTACTTCGCCAATTGGAGAAGTGATGACTCAAGATAACTTAGTAACTGCACCAATTGGAACCTCTTTAGAAGAAGCGAAAGAAGTTTTACACCGTCATCGAATCGAGAAATTGCCAATTGTTGACACAGAGGGTAGATTATCAGGTTTAATTACGATTAAAGATATTGAAAAGGTCATTCAATTCCCTCATTCAGCTAAAGATGAACACGGTCGTTTATTGGTTGCTGCAGCGATTGGTGTAACATCCGATACTTTCGAACGTGCGGAGGCTTTAATTCAAGAGCAAGTAGATGCGATTGTTGTGGATACTGCTCACGGTCATAGTGCAGGTGTGATTCGTAAAATCAAAGAAATTCGCGAAACTTATCCAGATGTAACGATTATCGCAGGGAACGTTGCCACAGCGCAAGCGACACGTGAATTATTTGAAGTGGGTGTTGATGTGGTAAAAGTGGGGATTGGTCCTGGATCAATCTGTACAACCCGTGTAGTTGCAGGTGTTGGTGTGCCACAATTAACTGCAATTTATGAATGTGCATCAGCAGCCAAGGAATATGGCAAGACGATTATTGCGGATGGTGGGATTAAGTATTCTGGTGATATCGTGAAGGCTTTAGCAGCAGGGGGGCACGCCGCTATGCTAGGGAGTATGTTAGCAGGAACAGACGAGTCTCCTGGTGATTTTGAAATTTATCAAGGCCGTCGTTTTAAATCTTATCGCGGGATGGGAAGTTTAGCAGCGATGGAAGCTGGCTCTAGCGATCGCTACTTTCAATCTAAAAACGAAGCGAAGAAAATGGTACCAGAAGGTATTGAAGGGCGCGTTCCATACAAAGGAAGCGTCACAGATATTATTTTCCAAATGGTTGGTGGTATTCGTTCAGGTATGGGTTATACAGGTTCAGCTGACTTGAAAGCATTACGCGATGAAGCACAATTTATCCGTATGAGTGGTGCTGGCTTGATTGAGTCACATCCGCATGATGTAAACATAACCAAAGAAGCGCCTAACTATTCAAGATAATAATAGTCACTAAATAAACAGCATGTTTTCGATCAATTCATCGAAGACATGTTGTTTTTGCTTAGGTGTTTAATTGAGTTTCTCTAAGCGTTATTTTCATGATAAAAAATTTGCGAAGCATAGAAGAAGATGCCAGCTAAAGCATAACTAAAGGCTAATACTTGGAATATGCTCCCGATTGAAAAATTCAACATCAATAAAAGCATAGCTAAAAAGAAGCCCGACGCAAAGGTGATCGAGCAGTTTCTTAAGGAACGCAATACAAGCAGTTGGTCACGGTCCTCTTTTCGTTCGGCAGGATGTCTTGTTCGCAAACGTCCAAAGAGATATAAGACGGTAAAAATAGCGATTTGAACCGCAAAGGTCATTAACAGGGTTCGTATAAAAAAAGCGCCCCATAAGTAAATTTGAGTTTCGAAAGCTAGTGCGCTTCCAGTTACTTGACTTTGTTGGAAAAACTGCCAAGTGAAAATAACCAAGTGTGCGATTAAATGAATAATCGCAGGAATTGATTTTTTAGTCATAGTGAAACCCCTTTCTTTGTGTGCATAGCAATTATAAGTCATATTTGGCCTGATGTGAAATTATTCCGATTTGACGAATATTTGTAGTAAAACAGCATAATGTTTAACATGTGATGAAAGTGTGAAACTTTGATGTAATCTTTGATAAAGAAAGCGTTAAAATGTTAATCGTGCTAAAATAGGGTATAATAAAAGAGAGAGTATTTACATGAAAGATTGATAGAGAAGGAGTTGAGTATAATGCGAGTTTTAATTGTAGATGACGATCGCGAAATTGTTGAATTACTTAATATTTATTTAAAAAATGAAGGCTATGATGTAGTGAAAGCTTATAATGGCCAGCAAGCGTTAAATTATATTAAGAACGATGAAGAAATTGAATTAGTGATTCTTGATGTGATGATGCCTAAGATTAATGGAATTGAGGTAGTTGAGAAGCTTCGTGAAGCCAATCATAGTATCCCAGTCATTATTCTGAGTGCTAAATCTTCTGATAATGACAAAATTCAAGGCTTAATTTCTGGTGCCGATGATTATGTAACGAAACCCTTTAATCCTTTAGAAGTGATTGCGCGTGTAAAATCTTTACTGCGTCGTCAGCATAAATATACTGAAACTGAAGAGCCTGATACAGTGGAAGCTGGTCCGCTGATTATTAAGAAAGAGTCTCATGAGGTCAAAACAATCACGGGTAAGGCGATTCAATTAACAGCCTTAGAGTTTGGGATTCTCTATTTATTAGCGAGTCATCCGAATCGTGTGTTTAGTGCGGAAGAGATTTTTGAAGCTGTTTGGAATCAGGAAAGTATTGTAAGTGCAAAAACTGTAATGGTTCATGTGAGTCACTTACGCGATAAAATCGAATCGGCAACGGGTGGCGAAAAAGTCATTCAAACCGTTTGGGGCGTAGGTTACAAAATTGAAGGCTAAAGCGAGTCAAAGTCCAGCAATCCCTGAGACTAGATTATCGCGTAGTGAAAAATTCGAATTAGTACTAGAAGCAATCGTAACACTCTGGATAGTATTCTTTTTCTATTTGAGTGTTATTTTGCTATTCTCAGCTATTATCGATTGGGAACTCGATTTCTTGGAGCTAAAAACATTACGTGTTCAATTTATGTTGACGGAAAATCGATTGTTAAATATGTTTTACCTATTCAGCGTCTTGTTGATCGTCATTTCGGCTTTATTAGTATGGTGGCGCATTAAGCGTCGTTTGCGAATTGTTCATCTCGGACATGTATTTAAGCAACTCGAATATATTACAGATGGTCATTATGATTACCGTATTCCAGATACAAACTTAGGTAATTTGAGTTCGGTAGTGACGAGTATTAATAAACTTGTCGACAGTACAGTTGAAGCGATGGAAGAAGAAAGACGGATTGAGAAGACGAAAGATGAGTTGATTACGAACGTTGGTCACGATATTCGTACGCCATTGACGTCCATCATTGGTTACTTAGGTTTAATTGAGAATAAACAGTATCATAGTGTCGAAGAAATTTTAGACTATACGCATACGGCGTATACTAAAGCCTTACATATGCAAACCTTGGTGGCTGAGTTATTTGATTATGCGTCTTCTAGACAAACAACCTACGTTCTTCAACCAAGTAAAATCCAATTAAAGTTATTTATGGAGCAGTTGGCAGCCGATTTTGAATTATCTGCTGAAGAAAAAGGTGTGGCGATTGAAGTCAGTGTGCAGCCAGAAACCTTAACAGGTGATTTTGATGTTGAGAAGATGGCCCGAGTTTTTAATAACTTGATGGTAAATGCATTAAAGTATGGTTATGGGGCAACAGTGATTAAAATAAATGCTTTTTATTTAAAAAATCATCCGCAGAGTCCGAAGACAATTGTGTACGAAGTGAGAAACAATGGAGCACTCATTCCTGAAAAGGATTTGAAGCAAATTTTTAATCGAACCTATCGAACGGATCAATCGCGCCACTCGGATGAACCAGGTAGTGGTTTAGGTTTATCAATCGTAAAGAATATTGTTGAATTACACGGCGGTCAAGTGTATGCTTTAATAGATGCAGATGAATTAGTTTTCCGAATTGAAATGCTGCAAACATATAATTTAGGTGACGCGAATGAAAATAAATAAACAATTGAAACAATTTTTTAGCGGTTTGCTTATCGTCTTGATTTTGCAAACCGTCTTTGTCAGTCCAAAAACAAGTCTGGCAGCCATAAACCAAGCGATTCCAGAAACGAGCGCTCAATCCGCGATGGTGATTGACGCAACCAATGGTCAAATTTTATTTGAACAAAATTCAGAAGAAGCCGTTGAAGTGGCCTCTATCAGTAAATTATTGACGATTTACATCGTTTTGCAAGCGGTTGAAAAGGGTGAAATCGACTTAGATTACCAAGTGCCTATCTCTGACTATGCTTATGCTGTTAGTCAGGACTACGATGTTTCTAACGTCCCTTTAAGACAAGATGAGTTATACACGGTCGAAGAGCTAATTGAATCTGTTATGATTTCCCTATCTAACGGATCAACAATTGCATTGGCAGAGTTGGTGTCAGGATCTGAATCTGACTTTGTTAAACAGATGAATACTTACTTGGAGAATTGGGGAATAATGAATGCCTCAATTATTAATGCGACAGGTTTGAATGGAGCTTATGATCCAACCGATGCTGAGACCATTGATAGAGGTCCCCAAAACATGCTATCAGCTGAGGCAGTTGCGATTATCTCCTACCATCTTCTCAAAGATCATCCTGAAATTTTAAAACATACCCAAATTAATCGAAAACTATTTAAATATGGCACCTCAGATGAATTTGAAATGACAAATTACAACTTGATGTTACCAGGTAGAACGTTTGAATTTGAAGGCGTTGATGGCTTATTGACAGGTTATTCAGCTAAAGACGGTGGAAGTTTTGTTTCCACGATTATTCGTAATGACATGCGTATTATTAGTATTGTATTAGGGGCACAAGGCACAGAATCGCGTTATCATGAAACGAAAAAACTATTTGATTATGTTTTTTCAGCTTATATGACAGAGGAAATTATTAAGCAAGGCGATGAAGCAACACAAGTTTCGCAAATAAAAGTGTCGAATGGTAAAATCAGTCCCGCTCCGATGCGCTACGGCGAGAATTTAAATTTAGTGGTGCCAGTAATTGATACAGCCCCTCGATTGGAATACGAATTTATTCCTAATGATCAGATTAATCAAATAGGCGAATTGACTGCACCGCTTGAAGCTGGAACTGTCATTGGCTACGTTTCTATTAATATTACAGACCAAGCAATTCGTTATTTAAGAACAAGTGCCGCTTACGATACCGGCGGCGTACCGGTTGAAATTGCTGAAACAATTGAAGTAGCTCCTTGGTATTCACAAACTTGGCAGATTATTACTGAATCAGTAGGCAATGGTTGGGACAGTACCCGACGCTTCTTCACGGACATTTTTAATTAAATCTGTTAGGATGAGTAAACGATAGACAGAAAGGATGTTATACAATGTGTAAGAAAGAAATTGCGATTTTAGCTGGAGGCTGTTTCTGGTGTATGGTCAAACCATTTGATCAATGGGATGGCGTAGAATCTGTCATTTCAGGCTATACAGGTGGACATCTACCGAATCCAACCTATAAGGATGTATGTACGGGAAGGACAGGACATACTGAAGCAGTCAAAATAACCTACGATCCATCAATCATTTCATATGAAGAGATTTTAGATATATACTGGCAAATTATGGATCCTACTGATGCAGAGGGTCAATTCGTTGATCGTGGCTCATCGTATCGTCCAGAAATCTTTTACACAAGTCTTGAGCAAAAAGAAGTAGCAGAAGCATCTAAAACAGCCCTTGATCAAAGTGGTCGTTTTGACCGTCCGGTTGTTGTGCCGATTACAGCAGCAACAGAATTCTATGATGCAGAAGACTATCATCAAGACTTTTATAAAAAAGATCCCATTCATTATGAACGTTATTCACGCGGATCAGGACGTCATGCTTTTATCGAGAAGCATCAAGACTAAACATTAAAAATTGTTTTAAGTAATCGCTCTGGCTTGATATTCATAATTTTGAGGTGTAACATTATTTTATTGAATTAAATTTATTTGATAAGATAAAAGTACTTCCTTTTATAACTTAATAAAAAATAAAGACGTTTGTTGAGTGAATTGCAGCTAACAAACGTTTTTAATTTTTACACAATATGCCAGGAGGCGTTCAAATGCGCGATATTTACGAAGCACTGAAGCAATTTAAAGCGAAGGATTATGTACGTAATCAAAAGCTTTATGAAACATTAAGTCAGACACAAACGCCCCACACTTTATTTATTGGATGTTCTGATTCAAGGGTAAGTCCGGAACGCTTATTACAAGCTTATCCAGGCGAGGTTTTCCACATTCGCAATATTGCAAATATTGTTCCCCCAGCGGGACAAAGTGTGAAATATGCTTCAACAACTTCTTCGGTTGAGTATGCAGTAGAAGTACTAAATGTAAAAAACATCATTGTTTGTGGGCATTCAAATTGCGGCGGTTGTGCGGCCAGTATTAATCCTCCAAGTAATATTGATAAACTTCCTTATACGGATATTTGGATTTCTCAGATTAATGCATTAAGAGATCAAATAGCGGATGAGATGGCCGGAGAAAGTTTTGAAGAACAAGCGACTCATTTAGAGAAAGTGAATGTTATTCAACAATTATCTAACTTGTTAACCTTCGATAATATTCGTGAACGCGTGGCCGATGGTCAACTCACATTAAATGGTTGGCATTACAATATTGGGACCGGAGAGATTTCGATTTATAATCAAGAAAAAGAAGTCTTTGAGGTATTTTAATAATAAATTGATATTGCTTTTTCTTACTAACTAATGTATCATATATTTTAGTTTGAAAAAGCAATAATGCCGGCTTAGCTCAGTTGGTAGAGCATCTGATTTGTAATCAGAGGGTCGAGGGTTCAAGTCCTTTAGCCGGCATAAAAGTAAAAAGTTGAAGTTGACCTAGGTCAGCTTCAACTTTTTTTTGTTTAGCTAAAGACTTCTGATTTAGGCCTTGTGTTTCGACGTTTACTTAGCCGATTAGCAAAGAGTTCATTACTCAAGGCTGAACCTAGTATTAAAATCGTTCCTAAGACCTGAACGAGTGTTAGACCTTGTTTTAGGATGATTGCAGACAGGAAAATCGCTGTGATCGGGTCAATGTAACTTAAGATTGACGACGTTTGAGTAGGCAGTTTATTCATAGCAGAAAAGAATAATTGATAAACTAAGCCAGTGTGAATCGTTCCAACAAATAACAGTAAACCGATGATTTGTGGTGTCCAATTGACAGCACTAATATCTTCCGTAAGTAAAATATACGGCACCATTACGCAAGCAGCAACGAGTAGTTGGAAGAATGTTAACTCAAGTCCTGATAAACCTTTTGTTTTCTTGTTAAGAATGATAATACTCGCATATAAAACAGCGGCAGCTAGTCCATAACCTACTCCAAGAAGATTACTTTCTCCTCCAGATAAGACACCAGAAATTAAAACTGCCCCAAACATTGCAAAGCCTGTACAGATTAAGTTAAAACGCGTAATTTTCTCTTTCAATACCAAAGGTGCTAATATGACTACAAAAGCGGGTGCCATATAATAACATAAAGTAGCGATCGCAACACTAGTGTATTGATAGGCTTCAAATAGGAAAATCCAGTTAAAACCGATAGCAGCCCCTGAAATTACCAAGTATCGGCCGTTTTCTCGAACTTTAGGCCAGTTAATCGTTTTTCTTTGAATCAATATAACGAATAATAAGAACAAAGTTCCAATGACAGCTCTTGCTGCTGCAATTAGAGCAGAAGAGATTGGCATATAATGAACGAAAATGCCGATAGATCCTACAATTAACATCGCAATAATAAGTTTAAATTTCTCCATTATAACCCTCCAGCCAAATAATTATAGCTATCGTAACACACCTATAAAATTAAGAGAAGATTAAAATACAATAATAATATATATAATCAAACCAAACAAAAAGCAGAACGAGCATCAGCCCGGCCTGCTTTTAAAAAAATCTATGTCATGTTAATAAAGGTGTCTAGTGTCATTCAGGCGACTCTTCGCGGTTAGACTCTTTTAAATTATCTACTGCATCTAAATTGAATGATTCAAAATCTTCTGGTACGACATCTGCGTTCTTTTCTTCCTCGCTACGGTTTACATCTGTTTCAGGTAAGAGTGTGTTATCACTATTTTCCTTGTGAGTTCTCGCAACCGCTCGCGCTCCTGCTAAATTAGCCAAGCCTTCAACACCTGAAACGGGTCTTTCTGGATTTTCAGTTGGCATCCATGTCACCTCTTTCAAAGTTTTTTTCAATATAACATAAAAAGAAAGCGATTACTAACATTATGCCTTCAATCAAATTTAACATAGACTGCTAAATTAAACCTATTGTATGCGCTCTCTGTTGGTGTTAATTTAAAGTCAGGTTCTATTAATAGACAGAATAAATCATTTAATTTGAGAGGAGTTTTCTAATGTCACAAACACAAGTCATTGCTTTTCATTTACGCTTTGGAGATCGTCGTTTGATACCTGAACTCAAGCAATTAATCAGTCAAGTTCTAGCAACTCAGGCCGTATCTCATTTAATTTTAGAATTAGACAAATCCTTTGTTTTTACCAAACATCCCGAATTGAAGACCGGAAGCCATGCTTTAACAGAAGAAGATGCCAGGGAGTTAACTAATTTTGCTCGTAAGCATCAAATGGAGATTGTACCTTTGATGCAATGTTTAGGTCACCAAGGATGGGGAGGCAGTCGCAGTGCTTTACTAACAGCTTATCCGGAGTTTGATGAAACACCACAAACACCATTAACAGCAGAATGGCCAGAGATTTTCTGCCGGAGTTGGTGTCCTTTGCATCCTGATGTGAATCCAATCGTCTATGATATGTTAGATGAAATCATTGAAGCCTTTGATGCCAAAACCATTCATATTGGAATGGATGAAGTATACGAGATTGCGAGTGACGAATGCACAAGATGTCGAGGCAAAAATCGTGCGGATCTATTTATTAAAGCTGTCAAAGACATGCATCAACACATTGTAAAAATACATGATTTAGATATGATGATGTGGGGGGATCGATTAATTGATGCAGAACGATTTGGCTATGATAATTGGGAAGGAGATACGTTCGGCACTTACCACGCCGTTGAGCAATTACCTAAAGACATTGTCATTCTTGATTGGCATTATGATGAGCGTACTCAAGGTTATCCAACGCCAGGCTACTTTATGGAAAAAGGCTATCGAGTAATGCCTGCCTGTTGGTATAAGAATAACGTTGCTAAGCAATTATTTGAAGAGACTGCAGAAGCTGCTAAAGAGCGATCGACAGAAGATAAATATTTTGGCAGATTAGTCACATCTTGGCATCACTGGGACACAGAAGCTTTTACTGTTTTTGAACAGATAGCTAAAGGGCAGCATACAGATAATTTAGAGTTAAAACAGTTGTATCAAAGCTTACAAATCTCAAAGGACGCTAAGTATAATGTGTAAAATCAATACACTATGTATCTTTTGAAGGTTGTTGAAAAGGGTTTCATAAACTTCTATGATGACATTGAAAGTTTAGCAGCTGACTACAAAAACGTGATTGCGACACGTGGCGCAGACGTTGACAACGAATTATACGCACACATCGTAGCGTTATACCAATCAGAAACAGTAGCTGATAAATTAGCTGAAGTTTCAAACGGTGCTGACTTACCAGCTTGGACTGAAAACGACGAGTACCCATTAAGCCTTGAAGCAGCTGAAGATGATTCAAACACAACTGAAGAATCAACAGATGAAGAAGCTTCTGACGAAGAATAATATCAAAATTAATAATAAAAATAACTACTGAATAAAACATTGAGTGGCTAAACCTCGGTATAATACCGAAGTTTAGCCACTCAGTTTTTGTATAAGCTTATGGGGTTAATGGAGGTTGTATTTCGCTCGCCGTTGAATTTATCCAATGCGGTGGTCGCTTCTAGCGACTCGCTGACGTTCTTGATTTTGAAGTTCAAAGGCTTAGGTTAGCGAAGTGATTCGTTCGCCTGTTATGCTTGAGTGAAAAAACGTTGAATGCGTTCAACTGCTTGGATGGTCCGCTCGCGTGAATTAAAGGCGGTTAATCTGAAATAACCTTCGCCACTAGGACCGAAACCACTACCGGGTGTTCCAACAACTTGAGTCGCTTCGAGTAAGGCGTCGAAAAATTCCCAAGACGTCAGATGGTTTGGTGTTTTTAACCAAATATAAGGGGCATTAATACCACCGAATACGGTTGCGCCAACTGCTTCTAGGCCTGCACGAATGATACGAGCATTTTCCATGTAATAAGCGATGTGTTCGTTAATTTGTGTATTGCCAGGTTCTTGGTAACAAGCCCAACCTGCTCTCTGGATAATATAGGGCGCGCCGTTGAATTTAGTGCTTTGGCGACGTGACCATAACTTATTCAAACATTGTCCTTGGAAAGATAGTTCTTGAGGGACGACCGTATACCCTAGCCTTAAACCAGTGAAACCAGCTTTCTTCGAGAAACTTCTGACTTCAATTGCGCATTTTGTCGCGCCTTCACATTCGTAGATTGAATGTGGAATATTCGGTTCTTGAATATAGGCTTCATAGGCTGCGTCAAATAAGATTAAACTATTGTTTTCTAAAGCATAGTCTACCCAAGTTTGTAATTCAGGTTTACTCAAGGTCATACCGGTAGGATTATTAGGATAACAAAGGTAAATGACATCGACAACTTGTTTAGGAAGTTCAGGAATAAATTGATTGGCTTCGTTACTGCTTAAGTAAGTTAAGTCACTCCATTGTCCGATTTGCTCATCCCAATCGCCTAAGCGTCCAGCTAAGACATTGCTGTCGATATAATCAGGATAGACAGGGTCGCCGATTGCAATTTTATTGTTCACTTCAAACAGCTCTTGCAAATTAGCTATATCACTTTTTGCGCCATCGGAAATGAAAATTTCTGAAGCGTCAATCGCAAGGCCTCGGTCTTGGAAATCATGCTGTGCGACAGATTGGCGTAAGAAGTCATAACCACCCTCAGGACCATAACCTTGGAACGTTTCACTACTTGCCTGTTCATCGACTGCTTTATGGAGTGCGTCAATAACCGCGGGAACTATCGGCTGAGTCACATCTCCGATACCTAATGAAATAAGATCTGAGTTAGGATGCTGTGTCTTGTATTGCTCAACTTTCTGATTGATGGTTGAGAATAAATAGTTTGCGGGAATTTTCTGGTAATTCGTATTGGGTTTCATGATACTCCTCCTAGTGGGTGTTTGGGTAATAAGAGCCGGAAAAACGAGTGCGAGCAGGGCCTTCCATATAAACATCGCCTGATGTTGAAGTGTCCCAAGTGATAATTAAGGAACCACTAAGTAAATTGACAGTTACAGTATTGTCGGTGAAACCGTTAAGGATGCTAGCAACGGCAACTGCACAAGCGCCAGTGCCGCAAGCTAACGTTTCGCCACTGCCTCTCTCCCAAACGCGCATATTAATTTCATCTGAGCGAATTATTTCTGCGAATTCAGTATTAATTTGTTCAGGAAAACATTCATGATGTTCGAATTTAGGGCCGAGCGATTGTAGGTCGAGTTGCGAAATTTCGGGATGAAAAATGACCAAATGGGGATTGCCCATTGATACGGCGGTCACTTGGTAGGTAGTATTTTCTAAAGTGAATGGGTGTTGTAACCAATTGGCTTCTTTTGTTTGGACTGGGATGAGCGAATTCTCGAGAATCGGTTGGCCCATATTGACGCGAGCGCCTGTCACTTGTCCTGATTGATTGAAAATAAGTTCTACTTGCTTAACGCCACTGAGGGTTTCAATAGTCAGATGTTTATCGGACCAAAGGTGTTGGTCGTAAATAAATTTGGCCAAACAGCGGATACCGTTACCACACATCTTGCCTTCACTTCCGTCTAAGTTGAACATGCGCATCTTAAAGTCCGCAATGGAAGAGGGACGAAGGACGATGATGCCGTCACTGCCGATGCCGTAATGTCTTTCGCTCATTTCAACTGCTAAGTCATCTAAATTCGATAAATTCTCTGCTAAATCGTTAATGTAAATATAGTCATTACCGAGGCCTTCCATTTTCGTGAAGGGGATGCCTTGATTGTTTATTAAATTTGTCATTGTGTCTCACTCCTTAATTAGTTTAATAAAAATAGGACCACAAACAAAAGTCTGTGGTCCTCGGAATGGAGCGAGTAACATTCTTTTGCCGGGTAATTGTTTGCACAATCAAACTTAACTGGCAGTTAAGTTGAACAGTTACTAACCTATTATGATTAGCAACCAACGATTCATCGTTTCGGCGACTTTCCCTTTCCAGACATAATCTGTACTCTTGTCAGTCGCACCTCGCACAATTCCTTTTTATTTTTAATAGCATATCATTGTATTTAATTGACGTCAACTAATTATTATCAATCTCATTAATGTTTTGTATTTTGAATTAGTAACAGGTGAAGTATTTCTCAATTTCCCAAGGTGAGACATACATGGCAAAGTCTTTGTACTCTTGGTTTTTAGCTTTGATAAAGTTGCTCGCAATGTGTGGCCCTAATGCGTCAAGCATATCTGGTGAGGCAGCAAGCTTGTCAACCGCTTCTTTTAAAGAACCGGGTAGGCTGATGATATGATGAGCTTGGCGTTCTTCGGCCGTCATGCGATAAATGTTACGGTCAACAGGTTCTGGTGTGGCTAATTTTTCTTTGATGCCAAGCAGACCAGCTTTTAAGATAACAGCCAGTGCTAAATAAGGGTTGGCAGATGGGTCGACACTTCTCAATTCTACCCGCGTGGAATTTCCTCTAGCAGCAGGAATTCGAATCAAAGGCGAGCGATTCTTTTCGCTCCACGCGACATAGACAGGTGCTTCATAACCTGGAACCAAGCGTTTGTAAGAATTAACAGTTGGGTTACAAACGGCAGTAAAATCTGTTGCATATTTCATAAGCCCGGCGATAAAGTGCATGGCTACATCTGACAATCCAGATGTTGAAGTTGGGTCGTAAAAGGCATTGCCATCTGAGGTGAAAAGTGAAAGATTGAAATGCATACCAGAACCATTGATACCAAAGAGTGGTTTGGGCATAAAGGTTGCGTGTAAATGGTGTCGACGGGCGACTGTTTTAACGATTAATTTGAAAGTTTGGATGTTATCGCAAGCTGAGATCGCATCGGCATATTTCCAATCGATTTCGTGTTGGCCGTGCGCCACCTCATGATGACTGGCTTCGATTTCGAAACCTAATGCTTCTAACTCGAGAACAATATCTCGGCGGCAATTTTCAGCCAAGTCATTCGGTGCTAAGTCAAAGTAGCCACCGTGGTCATTCAATTGCATCGTTGGGTTTTCTTGATCATCGAGTTTGAATAAGAAAAATTCTGCTTCGGGTCCTAAATAGAATTGTTTGAAGCCCATCGCAGTCATTTCTTCAAGTACACGTTTTAAGTTACTACGTGGATCTCCTGCGAAGATGTCACGTTGTGGAGTTTCTACATCGCAAATCAACCTTGCGATTCGGCTAGTTTCGTTCTCTGTAATCGCCCAATCGAAGACGAGCCAAGTGGCTAAATCAGGCACCAAGTACATATCGCTTTCTTCGATTCTGACAAAACCTTCAATGGATGATCCGTCAAACATCATGTTGTTATCTAAAGCTTTGCTTAATTGAGACAATGGAATCTCAACATTCTTAATCGTTCCAAGGATATCTGTAAACATTAATCGAATAAAACGTACATTTTTTTCATCAGCATCTGCTAGGATACTCTCTTTTGTCCACGTATTTGTCATACTATTCCCTCCGTTATTAAATATTAAATAGAAATATTTTTTTGTATTTTGTTAGATTATAGAGGGTAAATATCTCAGAAACAACTTTTTGGTCACCTGCTATGTCATAAAATATGACGCAAAAACAGCGTTTTTAACAATATTAACTAGCGAGACGATAACATTGTGATATAATATTACACAAAATAGGTCGTGATAAATTGTTGGTAATTAAATGATAAATATTGAGGTTAGTTGGATTTAATTGTGTCAATTAAATGAAAGTTTATGGAGGTGAAAATAATTTTTTGTAAGAAAAAAAGTATTTTTTGAAAAGACAGTTGTTAATAGCAAAATAAAAGTACATAAGTTTGCAGAACATTTGTACATAACTCTGCAGGCAAAAAAGGCCTTGTTAGCTATCCCCTTATCCTCTAAAGTTACTTTTACTTGGAGGTAGAAAAGGATGCTAACAATGACCGCGATATTAATACTATTAAAAGTTTAAGAAATAATCACGATAAATCGACTAACGGTATTCCCCCAACGCTCAGTATCAATTGGCGCATAGCTAAATAAATATGCGGATCAACCTGTATGGCCCAAATCCATCAAAAAAATAGAACGAGCTAAATCAATATAAAACTTAAAGTTGCTTATAAAATAGCCAGTAAGAAAATCTCACTGGCCGCAAAGCAGGTCGAGGTTATGCTTAAGTTTTTATTATATAAGGGATTATAGGCTTTTGTTGATTTAGCAAGGCTTGTACTACTTTCAGCTTGTTGTTTTTCTAAAGTGATAGGCGCTTGCTAGTCGATTCCCCTGGACTATCGGCTATAAAAGCCATTAATCTGGTCGATTCCCTCGGACCTTCGGCTATAAAAGCCATTAATCTGGTCGATTCCCTCGGACTATCGGCTATAAAAGCCATTAATCTAGTCGATTCCCTCGGACTCGTCCGAGTTTCTTTGATAAGACCGCGATACTTATGATTTAAGAACCCGTTGATTGATAATGTTTTAAAGAAAAACGCCAAAAACCATAAACGGGAAATATAAATAACGTCGCGATTAAAGGTAGAAACATAAGATAGATCTGATTACTACGGTCAGTCAAATACAGTAATGGGTAATATTGAACTAAAGCCAATGGCACAATGAATGTCAGAAATGTCAGGACGATTTCTCCGTAAATTGAGAAGGGATACTGGCCAAATTCACGACCCCCATCCGTTAGAATGTTGATAAATTCTAACCCCTCTAAGGTAAAAAAGCAGAGGCTAGCATACAATAAGAACAGGCTTGCGAATACGATAGTAGCGCCGAACCACATGAAGAGTACGGTTAATATTTTGGCTGGGGTCCAGTTAATAGTGCTGTTGGTAACGGCCCAGATAAACAGTAAAACAGCTTGAATTAAACGACCGATTCGCGAAAATTCCATTCTTGAACCGAGTATTTGAATAAACAAATTCTTAGGTCTGACAAGCATGCGATCGAATTCGCCGTTGCTAATAATTTGCGCAAAACTGTCGAAGCCACGGGCGAATAGTTCAGCGGTCGCAAAGGCGAAGGAGACAATCGAAAAATTTAACAGCACTTCAGATAGGGTAAAGTCTGCCACTTTATAAAAACGGTGCATCATAAAGTAAACGCCCAGAAAAGAAGTAAAGGTGGCAAGAAACTGGCCGAAAAGGAGCATTAAGAAAGAAGCTTTATGCTGCAATTGACTTTTGAGTTGGATTTTTAAGTAACGTCCATATAATTTCATGCTTAGCCTCCTTGGATAACCACGCGTGTTAAGGCGTTCTTCATGAATAGCTGGCCAAATACAATCAATAGGATGAGCCAGAATAGTTGTGGAAAGATAATGGTCCACTCCTTGATGTCACCACTGTAAACTCTCAATGGTACGTTTTGCATTAGACCAAAAGGCGTTAATTCTATCACGTGTTGAATAGAATGTGGAAGGAAAGGCAAAGGAATAATGCCACCTGTTAGGAAATCTCCGATGGTCATCACAAGTGTACGTATGCCGGTTGAGGATAATAAATAAAAAGTTGAAATATAAATTAACATCAAAAAAGCGATGACTAAGCAAGTGCTTAATAACATCGTGAGTAGAAATAAAGGTAAATGTTGACTGATAGATAAACCATAAGGTTCTGGTAAGAAAAGAGCCACGATTAAAGGCGGGAAACAGCGCAAGAGTGTGCGTGCTGAGCGAAAAGCTAGCGTCTTCGCAAACCAATGTTTATACAGGCTGAGTGGTCGCACTAGTTCGTAAGCAATTTGCCCATCCGTCACGCTTGTAAAGATACTGTGGTCGAAAATCCAGACAGCGAATAAATTGAGAAATGCTTGTTGGAGCCAGATATAGTCTGTTACTTGGCTTAAGCCCATGGGAAAGGCACTTGGATTACTTTGGTAGAATGCTTTAAACATTAAAACTAACATAAAGCCCCAAGCAAATTGTGTGAGAATACCAGCGAAAGCAGCCGAACGGTACTGAAGCACACTAATGAAATGAACGCGAAAGATACTCAAATAGGCTTTCATATTTCAAACTCCTGGTAGAGGTTAACGACTAATTCTTCAGCGGTCGGCTGCTTGACCGTTAAGGAAGTTACCTCGAGTTGCTTTGCTAAGTTTTCAATCGCTTTAGCTAGCGAAAGTTGTTGCGTATCGACTTCGACTAAATAATGACCGGCTGTTTGTTCCAGTAAAGTCAGTCCAGCTTGGGCTTGGAAGTTGCCATGCACAGCTTCAATGACAATCTGTGTGTGGTCTTGTTGCCGCTGTTTTAGATCTTTCAATGAACCATCTAATAGAATGCGTCCCTTACCAATTAACAGAATTCTTTCGGTCAGTGCTTCGATATCTTGCATGTCATGGGTGGTTAGAATAATGGTGGTTTGATGTTCATGGTTCAGCTCTTGAATAAATTGACGCACAGCTATTTTGGAATGGGCATCCAGACCAATCGTAGGTTCATCTAAAAATAAAAGAGAAGGAGAATGCAGCAAAGAAGCAGCAATTTCACAACGCATTCTCTGACCTAGACTCAGTTGGCGCGTCGGAGTGGTAAGCAAATCACCAATGGTTAAACGCTCGCTCAACTCATTAAGCTTTTGGCGGTAAGCGGCTTGATCAATATCATAGATGTCCCGTAGTAATTCAAACGAATCAATCACCGGTACTTCCCACCAAAGCTGTGAACGTTGGCCGAACACTACGCCAATATTGCGCACGTGCTCCTTGCGTTTTTTCCATGGAGTTAGGCCGTTGATGACACAAGTCCCACTATCAGGAACAAGCACGCCACTCATAATCTTGATGGTACTGCTTTTACCTGCGCCATTCGGCCCAATGTAACCTACCATTTCGCCAGGTTGGATATTGAAGGTAATATCACTGAGAGCATCAATTTGAGTGTACTCTTTCTGGAACAAGGCTCTACTTGTCTGCCAAAAACCAGCCGCTCGTTTAGCTACTTTAAAACTCTTCTGAATCTGTTGTAATTCAATAATGAACTAATCGCCACCTTTCAAGACATTTTAAGGAACAATAGTGTAGCATAACACTTAACCGAAAGCGAGAATAAACCTTAAATATCATCCAAACACGCGTACCATTTAGTCTCTAAATAAAATTCAAATAGCAAACGCTTTCGTGATACCCTTTGTAAGAAAACATCTTCAACTTCCGTTATACTAAAGTTAGTCAGTGTTTAAGATTCTAATAAAAAGGAGTTTATTATGCGTTATTATGACCAACATTTACACACATATTTTTCACCGGATTCTTCAGAGACTTTTGAAAACTACTTGCTTCAATCAGATTTACCAGTCGTGACGACTGAACACCTTGATTTTTTTAGCTCAGTACAAGCCATACCAAATGTTATCCCGGATTACACAGGCTACGTTCAAAAGCTAGACCAACTCAATGCCGAATATGACAACCGATTACTCAAAGGCATCGAAGTAGGCTTCACCTACGCTGATCGCCACCGCATTGAAGACTTTCTAGCTGATAAAACTTACGACATCCAATTACTTAGCATTCACCATAACGGCCGCCATGGCTTCATGACTCTGAATCACGATACTAAATCACTCAATACTCACCTAGATGAATACTTTGACCTCATGTTAGAAGCTGTCAACCACGCGCCTTACGCCAATGTCCTCGCTCACTTTGACTTCGGCTTACGAGGCTACGATAATGTTCAACTAACAGACCTAGAACGCAAAGAAACCGTCCTAACACAAATCTTTAACAAAATGATTCAACAAGACCAAGCGCTCGAACTCAACACCCGTAGCATGTACCGCTACGACAATGCCCACCTCTATGACTACGCCATTGCCCTATATACACAACTAGGCGGCAAACTCTTTACCGTCAGCTCAGATGCTCACGTGGCAGCAGACTACCAACTATACTTCACCGACGCCTACGCCATGTTACGCCGACACAACGTCCAACACCTCGCCACATACCAAAACCAAACCATCCAACTCGTTGACCTCCCCAACTAAATCCCCCAACCTTGCTTAACCAAAGCAAGGTTTTTTTTCAGCGGAAATAAGAACAATCCCCATAAAACGAAGAAAAAATAATGAAATGAATTGCGAAAAGAAAGTAGCATTTGAGAACTTGGGAAATTTGGCTAACGATGACATTACGGGGGCTGCTTTTAGCAGTCCAGGTTCTGTTGATACGAAGGCAGGTGTCGTTAAAGGTTTTAGTGCGATTCCTTATTTGCATCATTTCCCAATTGTTCAAGAATTAACTGAGGCGCTTGACGTGCCAGTCACCTTTGAAAATGATGCCTATTGTGCCGCTTTAGCTGAAAGTTGGCAAGGAACGGCTCGCGGCGTTCAGAATGCGATTTTTATTGTGATTGGTTCAGGAATTGGTGGCGCGATTATTTCAGAAGGAAAAATATTGAAAGGCCGCAACCTATTTGGCGGCGAGTTTGGCTACATGATGATGGACGCAGAATATTCCTTTAGTGACTTGGCTAGTCCAGTTAATACAGCGCGCCGCTATACTGAAGAAAGTGGCAGTCAAATCGCGATTTCTGGACAGGAATTATTCGAGCGAGCGGACAGGGGAGAGAGTCTAGCTCAAAAGCATGTCGATCAAATGCTCGATGCGCTCGGACGTGGCATTCAAATGTTGTCAGTTGTATTGAATCCTGACCGTGTTCTGTTAGGTGGGGTGATTTCTGAACGCGATGGTTTACTTGAAGAAGTGACTCAAAGAGCTCATGGATACTTGAAACGCACTCAGGCGACTGATGTTGTACTCGATATCGAGACTTGTCAATTTCGCAATCAAGCGAATTTATTAGGGGCAGTGGCCGCCCACTATTCTCAAACAAGGCAATAAAAGCTATACTAAACAAAAGGAGCTGATGTATTGAAAGTAGGAGCAATTGAAGCAGGTGGGACAAAGTTTGTGTGTGCCATCGGTAATGAACAGAATGAAATTATTGAAAGAGTGTCTTTCCCCACGACGACACCAGAAGAAACATTGGCGCAGGTCTTTGCGTTTTTTGATCAACATCTAGATGGTTTAAAGGCGATTGGGATTGGTTCATTTGGGCCGATTGAAGTTCGTCAAAATTCGTCTAAATATGGACAGATTCTATCAACGCCTAAGCTAGCTTGGAAGAATTTCGATTTTCTAGCAGCTATGAAGGTCCGCTACGATCTTCCAATGGCTTGGACCACAGATGTCAATGCGGCTGCAGTCGGTGAAGCAAGTGTCGGCGCCGCTAAAGGCCTTGATAACATGTTGTACGTGACGGTTGGAACGGGGGTTGGTGTCGGTGCGCTCGTTAATGGCAAGCTACTTGAAGGCCTTGGACATCCGGAAATGGGACATGTGATTGTCCACCCACATCCAGCTGATAATTACGCGGGCTTCTGTCCCTATCATGGCAACTGTCTTGAAGGGATGGCCGCTGGTCCATCGATTGACGGGCGTTTAGGCGTATCAGGCAAAGACGTCGCACCTGATGATGCGGTTTGGACTTACGTAGCTAATTATTTAGGCCAAGCCTTGGTCGACTATACGTTAATTTTGCGTCCTGAACGGATTGTGATCGGTGGTGGCAACATGAAAGTCCCTGGCATGTTGGATAAAATCAAAGACCAATTTGACCAACTGATGGCAGATTATGTGGATTACCCAGACTTAGCCGATTACATTGTCTTACCTGGACTAGGTGATAATGCCGGTATTACTGGCGCCTTAACGCTAGCCAACCAAGTTAAATAATCGACTAAAGCGCCACCTCTCCAATTGGAAAGATGGCGCTTTTTTTTGATAAATAGCAAGGGATGTATGCCTGACATTATCTTCTGACGGCCTGAGCCCAGAAGATAATGTCAGTAGCAACTAGGCTTCTTTTTGAGGTTTTAGCTTGCTTTTTTCTTCGTCTAAGGTCAATTGGCCGTCTTTCATATAATAGACTTTGTCACAGTAGCCAATGAGGCGTTCGTCATGAGTGACCATGATGGTCGCCTTATTTTGTTCCTTCGTTTCGCGAGCCAGGATTTCAACCACTTCATAGGCGCGCTCAGTATCCAAACTGGCCGTTGGTTCATCGGCTAAAATAACAGATGGATTATGGTATAAGGCCCGAGCAATAGCGACCCTTTGCTTTTCTCCGCCTGAAAGATCGCTCGGGTACTTATTGCGTAATTTATCAATATCAAGCTGCTTCAGCAACTTATCAGCCGTATTTTGGTCAAATTTTTCGCCTTTGACTTTGTTGACTAAACGTAAGTGGTTTTCGACGGATAGAAAGGGAATTAAGTTAGAGGCTTGCAGGATAAAACCAATTTCTTCGAAACGCAATTTGGCACGTTTTTGTTCATCGACTTCACTAAATTTATTGTTATTAATAAGAACGCGACCTTCACTCGGCGTTTGAAGGCCTCCGATAATTGTTAAAAAGGTGCTTTTTCCTGAACCACTGGGCCCAATGACGGCAACAAATTCACCTGATTCAACGGAAAAAGTCGTGTCTTTTAAGGCGACAATTTCTTTACTACCATCTAAAAATTTCTTTTTTACATTAATGACTTCAATTGCTTTCATATGGCAGGCTCCTATCCTATGGCTTCAAGTGGGTCGATTTTAGCGACAGTTCTAACAGAGAAAAAGGCGCCGAGTAGAGCAAACAGAATAATCAAAGCTGAAATAATCAGTGTAAAGTAGATATTCTGTTGAAAGGGAACCGTGCTTGGTAAGACGAGTCCCGTTATAATGGTCAACGCGAGACCTGTCCCAACGCCAATCACGGCGAGAAGAAATGTTTGAGCAACTACTGACTTAGCAATATAGTTGGTTGAAATCCCTTGGGCTTTCATGACCCCGAACATACTTGCTTTTTGAACGGTTAAGACATACATAAAAATCCCAATCACGACGGCTGCGATGACAATCAAGAAGATAATCATTAAAGCGAAGGTCAAAACTTGTGCCATATAGCCAGGCAATTCTTTGATATAGTCATCAATCGAATAGAGGCGTAAATCATCATTAGACAATTTAACCGACGCTAAATCATCATCGCGCACAATAAAAGCACTGACTCGCCCCTCAGGCGTTTCATTTTGAGCTTCGAATCGAATCTCTTGGTAAGTTGGAATCGTCGTATATAAAACCGGTGAGACACTAAATTTGGCATTCTCCGTGAAACCAACGATTTTAACTGTGATCTCTGTCCCAGCCAAGTTTAACTCATCATCTAATTCAAGACCATACTCTTTTTGTAAACTAATATCAGCCACAACTTGATGATCAGCAGTGACTTCCACACCGTCGATGATAGTTGGCATTAAAAATTCATCGGGATGGACTCCAAAGAAATTCACCGAAATTTTATCGTCCTCACCATTGGTGCCAGCTTTTCGGACCACGTTAGGTGTTGTGCCAAGCATCGCGATGTCATCTGCGTCAATCGCTTCTTTGAGACCCAATTCCATCATCGACATATTAATATTCGCATTGGCTTCATCCTTTAAGATAATCGCACTTGCGTCCCATTTATCAACTGCCGTGCGGTTCTCTTGCGCCAGGCCGAATGCTAAACCTGTTAAGAAATAAACCAGATAACTGACGAGCACCATGACGCCAATAATTAATAGGAAACGTGTTTTAGAGTGTTTAATTTCATTCCATGCTAAAAACATGATCGTACACCACCTTAATTTTCACACCTATCGAACGATAAGTTTTTATAATTATATCACTTGATAAGTTTATTTGCAATCATAATATGTTATGATTAATCGACACATAATTCATGTCCAATTGACGAATATTTGGAAGGAGTTTCCAAGGATGACAAAAAAAGAAGCCACGACGCGAGAGAGAATCATCGCCGTTGCCCAAATTCATTTTATGCGAGATGGCTACAATGCGACCTCAACCCGCCATATTTCCCTAGAAGTGGGCATTACACAACCGAACTTATACCATCATTTTAAGAATAAAGAAGCCTTGTATGTGGCCGTTTTAGAAGAAGTGGCTCATGAAGCGCTGAACGATTTGAGTCGAATTAAACTTCAAACGGATACCGATTTGACCCAAGCTTTGATTCAGATGACCTCATATCTGCAGCAAACGCATCCCTTCAATTTTTCCATGATGATGAACGATATGAAAAAGGAAATCTCACCTGAGGCAAGCTTCGCCCTCTATCAAATTTTTAAGGCCGCTTATCTGCAACCTTTTATCGATTTATTTACCTTACACAAGGAAAAATTACAGTCTAATTATGAGATTGAACGCTATGCTAGTCACTATTTTTTATTAATTTCACCCTATTTAAATCCAGACAACTTATCATATAATCCTTTATCAATCGAAGAAATTATCAATTTCTTCCTCTATGGCATCACTAATAAGAAATAATAGACCGACACTCTGCCTTTAAAGAGTGTTTTTTTTGACCTTTCCTAACGCAATATAATTCTAAAGCCATCGGCCAATCAGCTAACAAGCAAGCTATTGTTCATTTATCAACAAATGTGCGAAAATAAGCTCAAGGAGGTGAGTGCATGAAGAGATTACTCAAGCGATTACTCATAATAGTTGCTGTTTGCTTGTTGCCTTTGCCAGCTGTGAACGCTCAAAACCCGCCGGTTGAAAGTCAGCCGCCTGAAACGCAGTATCTACCAGCCTTTGACAGTCAGACACGCGCAGCAAGTTTTGAAACGCAAACGGATTTAGCCGTTACCGTAATTACCGACCAATTATCAGCACCTTGGGGCTTAGTTGAATTAAGTGATGGACGGCTGCTGGTGACACAAAAACAAGGCGATTTAGTCATCGTCAATTTGGCGGACGGGTCAGTCTCTGATCCAATTGGAGGGTTTGAAGGGGTCACTAGCCAGGGGCAAGGTGGCTTGTTAGATTTAGCACTCGCCCCAGACTTTGACAAGAGTCGGCTGATTTATGTCACCTTTTCCCAAGTAATTGCAGGGGGCAATTTGACAGCGGTTGGTCGCGGAAAATTAGCCGCGGATGAACAAAGGATTGAACAGTTCGAAGTGATTTTCCAAGCTGGTCCAGCCTACGAAGGTACTCAGCATTATGGTAGTCGACTTGTTTTTGATAGCCTTAGCAACTTATTCGTGACAACAGGTGAAAGGTCCGACCCTTCAATGCGCGACCAAGCTCAGTCACTGGACAGTTATTTGGGTAAGGTCCTCTATTTAACAGAGGAAGGCACAGCAGTCGAGGGCAATGAGTCGCCAATTTATACGGTGGGCCACCGCAATGTGCAAGGTTTAGCCATCGCGCCCGACACTGGCGAAATTTGGATTAGTGAAATGGGACCGCGAGGCGGTGATGAATTGAACTTGCTGATTGACGGTCAAAATTATGGTTGGCCCGTGGTAAGTTATGGGATTGAATATAGCGGTAAACCTATTAAGGATGGTCAAAGCCGTCATGATGGGTTTACGGAACCGGTCTATTACTGGGACCCGGTAATTGCGCCAAGTGGGATGGCGTTTTATGACAGCCAGATCATCGAAGAATGGCAAGGCAACTTGTTTATTGGCGCTTTAAAAGGCAAACATATTGCCCGCTTACTGATTCAAAATCAACAAGTGGTTGCTGAAGAAAGATTATTGCTTGAAGAAGGCGAGCGTTTCCGAGATGTTCTAATTGGTTCAGATGGCGCGCTCTATGCGATTACAGATAGTGGCAAACTCTATCAAGTCAAGAAAAAGAACTAGCAAAATCACTGAACCCATCTATGAAGTCGGGGATGACGCCGGTTAAGCCCCTTAAGGTCTAGCCGTCGTTCGTTTTCAAACAATGACTAACTCTGAGTTGCCTTATTAAACTAAAAAATCCCCCTCTCCCTGACCCTGAGTTAGGGAGTTTTCTGTGCCAGACTCTACCAGAGTATCAAGAGCGCAATCTGACAATTCGTTTGCTTTCTGCTTCACAAACTGGTATGTTATTGGCTAAATAAAAACAAGAAGGGTGACGCCGATGAAGCATTTAGGAACCAAAGAACTAGAATCAGACCGCTTAATTTTAAGACGTTTTACTCTGGCAGATGCCAAAGCCATGTATCATAATTGGGCAAGCGATGATGAAGTCACCCGCTACTTAACTTGGCCAAGTCATGCCTCTCAAGACGTGACCGCAGAAATACTTCAAATATGGGTCAAGGGCTATGAAGAAACCACGACTTACTCATGGGCTATCTGTTTAAAATCAGATCCAGACCACCCGATTGGTTCGATCGCTTTAGGTATTAATGATGAGCGACTTGAGGCCATGGAAATTGGCTACGCCTTAGGAAAAGCCTGGTGGCGCCAAGGCTTTATGAGTGAAGCTTTCGAACGACTGATTAAATTTGCTTTCGAAGAACTAGAAATCAATCGTTTAGTGGGTCATCATAGTGTTGAAAATCCTAATTCAGGTCTTGTCATGGAAAAATGCGGCATGCAATATGAAGGCCGAATCCGCCAAAGCGCCTTTGATAATCAAGGGAAATTGATAGATCTATTTCAGTATAGCTTGCTTGCCTCAGATTTATAAAAAGAAGTCGACATGAGTATTGACTATTGCTACGTCACAAGCTAGAATAGTTGAGCACAGTTCTTTTGCCGGGGTGGCGGAACTGGCAGACGCACAGGACTTAAAATCCTGCGGTGGGTGACTACCGTGCCGGTTCGATTCCGGCCCTCGGCATTGCTAACACACTCAGTCTCGTAAGAGATGGGGTGTGTTTTTTTGCACTAAAAAAATAATCAAGGTTTAAAGGCCTAGCCACTGCTGCTTGAAATCTGAAGTTTATGTTCAAGTGTATGTTATAATGTTCAGGAGTCATAAAGACATGAAAAGAAAGAAGGCAGCAAAAATGGGGATGGAAACATATAGAATTGATGAGAGCAAGGGCATGGAGCTGGGGATTTATACATTGGGTGATCATCTACCCAATCCTCATACGGGCCAACGACCTAGCGCCCAAGCCAGATTAAAGGAAATCATCGAGCTGGCTCAATTGACGGAGCAAGCAGGCTTGGATTTCTTTAGTGTAGGTGAAAGTCATCAAGAATACTTTACCACGCAGGCCCATTCGGTCGTGCTGGCGGCGATTGCTCAAGCGACAAAGACGATAAAAATCGCTAGTACTTCAACAATTATTAGTACCTCTGATCCGGTCCGTGTGTACGAGGATTTTGCGACGCTAGATTTAATTTCAGATGGGCGAGCCGAAATTGTGGCTGGTCGTGCGTCGAGGGTCGGTTTGTTTGAATTGCTCGGCTATGATTTGCGAGATTACGAAGAATTATTTGAAGAAAAATTTGATCTGCTCTTACAGATTAATCAACATGAGGTAATTAACTGGGAAGGTAAACACCGTGCCCCTTTAGTCGATGCCCACGTCTTACCACGTCCTAAAAATGGTAGTTTACCGATTTGGCGGGCGGTTGGTGGTTCACCAGCAAGTGCGGTTCGGGCAGGTTTACAAGGGGTTCCAATGTTTTTAGCCACCTTAGGTGGGCCAGCTTCCTCTTTTAAGGTATCTGTTGATGCTTACCGTCAAGCTTTAGTTCACAACAATTATTCAGTCGAAGATTTTCCAGTGTCGATTGCGGGCTGGTTTTATGCCGCAGAAGATTCGCAAACAGCGATGCGTGAGGTCTACCCACATCTAAACGAAGGGATGAAACTGACCAATGGTAGAGGCATGCATAAGCAGGCCTTTGCGCAAGGGGCAGATGTCCGTAGTGTACAGAATATCGGTAGTCCACAACAAATCATTGAGAAGATTTTATATCAACACGAGCAGTTTAATCACCAACGTTACATTGCGCAAATGGATTTTGGCGGGGTGTCGCATCAGCAATTGATGAAAAATGTTGAATTGTTAGGAGACGTGATTGCGCCAGCGGTTAAGAAATATACGCGGAAAAAGTAACGATTTGCTCGCTTAGACAGTGTAGAGCCCTATTTTGCTATGGTAAATGAGAGTAAGATAAAATTATGATTAAAAAGTGTTGACATTTATTAAAGGGTGGCTTAGAATAGGAAGTACAAACCAGTATTGAAACGCTATGAAGTGGAAAGTAAATGAATGCAACGTTGTTAGAGAGCTCATGGTTGGTGGAAATGAGCATCGTTTGTTTCGTTGAAAATGGCCACGGAGCGGTCACTGTGAATGACTTGTCACAAACAGTGAACGGCAGCAACCGTTAACATTGCGCAGTATAGAGCTGAGTGTTTCTGTACTGTTAGAGGCTATTCTAGTGATGGAATAGCGAACAAAGGTGGTACCACGGAGTTGAACTCACGTCCTTTCTATTAAGTTAGAGGACGTGAGTTTTTTTATGGAAGGAGGCTGTCGATAAATAGATCGATGTTATTTACGAATGGGCATGTACACTTCGATACAAGCAACTATTAAGCAACTATTAAAACTTAAAAATAAAGGAGATTTTCAAATGAAAAAATTAATCAAAGGTTTATCAGCAGTCACATTAGCAGGTTTATTAGCAGCAAGTTCAACGGTGAGTGTCTTCGCTCAAGACGAAGCAGGACAATTTGATGGCGAACATGTAACGGTTGGGGTAGCAAGTGATTATGAAGCCGATGTTTGGGATGTTGTTGTCGAGAAGGCATCCCAAGAGGGCATCGAGGTTGAAATCGTCTTGTTTACTGACTATGTGCAACCAAATATTTCTTTACAAGATGGGTCGACTGACTTGAATGCCTTCCAACATATTGCTTTCTTAAACAGTTGGAATGACGAAAACGACGGAGATTTAACAGCTTTAGGGTTTACTTATGTTGCCCCATTACGTGCTTATTCAGATAAAATTGAATCTTTAGATGACTTACAAGATGGCGATAAAATCGGGATTCCAAATGACCCAACCAATGGTGGTCGTGCCTTATTAGCTTTAGAGCAAGCTGGCGTGATTGAAGTGGATGATGAAGCAGGCGTTTTACCAACTGTAGATGATATTACAGCCAATGATAAAAATCTTGAATTTGAAGAATTAGAAGCGGCTCAATTGGCACAAGTTTTACCAGATGTCGCGGCAGTGTTTGTTAATAATAACTTTGCATTAGATGCTGGTTTATCTGTTGAAGACGCGATTTTTTCTGATGGGGATGATATCGAAAGTTTAGCAGCAGATTACAAAAACGTGATTGCGACTCGTGCAGCTGATGTTGAGAATGAATTATATGCACACATCGTGTCATTGTACCAATCAGAAGATGTGGCAGTTAAATTAGATGAAGTATCTGAAGGTGCTGATTTACCAGCATGGACTGATAACGATGCTTACCCATTAGATGTTTCTGCAGAAGCAACATCTGATGAAGCAGCGGAAGATTCAGAAGAAACAGATGAAACAGAAGAAGAGTCATCAGAAGAATAAGACTTTAAGCGTAAAAATAAGCATGGTGCTTGGCCTGGTTGGGCTAAGCACCATGTTTTTTCTTGTCGTGTTTGGTTTACGAGTGTTTTGTGACAAATTGTGTCCTTGATCAGGTCACCAAGTTCTGAAAGACTAGCTATTGATGATTTAGAAGCAATTAAAATACTTATCAATCTCCCAAGGAGAAACATCGCGCGAATAGTCTTCATATTCTTGCGTTTTAGCTTTAATGATATTGCTAGCGATGTGGGAACCTAGAGCAGCTTTCATTTCTTCGGAAAGAGAAAATTCGTGAACCGCTTCTTTCAAAGATCCCGGCAAACTAATAATGCCATTTTTCAAACGTTCACTGGCTGACATTTGATAAATATTGCGATCAACTGGATCGGGTGCCTCAAGTTTTTCTTTAATTCCCAAAAGTCCAGCACTCAGAATACTTGCTAGAGCTAGGTAAGGGTTAGCAGAAGGGTCAACGCTTCGCAATTCGACGCGAGTTGAGTTACCACGAGAAGCAGGAATGCGAATTAAGGGTGAACGGTTTTGTCCCGACCAAGCCACATAGACTGGTGCTTCATAACCAGGGACTAAACGTTTATAAGAGTTAACTGTCGGGTTGCAAATAACGGTAAAGGCTGTCGCGTATTTCATTAATCCAGCAATAAAATGCATGGCGGTTTCAGACAGACCTGATTCAGTTTCAGGATCGTAAAAAGTATTGCCCGACTCATTAAATAAAGACATATTGAAGTGCATGCCAGAACCATTGATACCAAAAATTGGTTTAGGCATAAAAGTCGCATGCAAATTATGACGACGCGCGACCGTTTTTACAATCAGTTTAAAGGTTTGTATATTATCACAAGCAGTCACAGCATTCGCGTATTTCCAGTCGATTTCATGTTGCCCATGAGCGACTTCATGATGGCTGGCTTCAATTTCAAAGCCTAATGATTCTAGGGCTAAGACAATATCCCGTCGGCAATTTTCGGCCAAATCTGTCGGTGCTAAGTCGAAATAACCTCCATGATCATTCAATGTCATCGTTGGCTTGCCTTCGTTGTCTAATTTAAATAAAAAGAATTCAGGCTCTGGCCCTAAATTAAAATGAGTAAAACCTAATTCGGACATTTCATCTAGCACACGTTTAAGATTTTGACGTGGATCCCCAATAAAGCGGTCGCGCTTCGCTGTTTCGACATCACAAATCAAACGTGCAATTCGTAAAGGTTCATCGGTATTGGTTCCTGCGATATTCCAATCGAAAACCAACCAAGTATTTAAATCAGGCACGAGAAACATGTCGCTTTCTTCAATTCTCACAAAACCCTCAATGGATGATCCATCAAAGGTCATATTATTCGCCAAGGCTTTTTCCAATTGAGACAGAGGAATTTCCACATTCTTTATGGTTCCTAGTATATCGGTAAACATTAAACGAATAAAACGTACGTTATGTTTCTTTGCGTTTGCTAGGATACTTTCTTTCGTCCACACTGTTGTCATTGTTCTTCCTCCATTTGTAATAAAATATATTTTTATTTTTCTGAATTATATTCTCAAAAAAAGACTAATGCAACATTTTAGTTACCTTAAATGTTAGAAAACATCACATGAAACTTCATTGTTAACGCCGATTTGATGATGTTTATTTTTGAAAAGATAAGATTGTTATATTAAATGGATAAAAACATACAGAAGAATTAATTGACTTAAATTAAGTGATATAGTTGATGTATTGGGATTAAATTAAATCAATTAATGACAAGTGAATGAATGGGAGCCCTATTTTGGAATGAAAAAAATAAAAAAACCGGTTTTCTAACTGGTCTCGAAATTTGTGAGCTGGTCAGCTCGGTATTAAGGCGTGAACTATCTGTTTCGATCATTGCTATGCTATAATTATCACATAAAGATCTAGTAGTTGGAGGCGAGCGTCGGTGTTAACCCTTATTTTATTTGAGAGAGCTGCATTAATTATTTTATTGGCCTATATTTTGATGAGCAATCGTCACCTGAAGCAATTACTGATGACACGGACGCAACTGAAGTCAATCATCAGTTTGATTATCCTTTTTGCCATATTTGCTATCTTATCTAATCTATTTGGTGTGATGATTTCGATCGAACAATTCTCATTCAGTTCGGCACTCAGTTCACTGAGCGATGAGGTCGTGATTGCCAATACACGTGTGTTAAGTATTGGGATTAGTGGCTTAGTTGGCGGACCAATTGTCGGTTCAGCTGTTGGGTTACTTTCAGGTGTGTTTCGCTATTTTCAAGGTGGGACGGATCCTCATATTTACTTAATTTCCTCCATTATCATCGGCGTCTTGAGCGGTTGGATTGGGCATTATTTTGTGCAGCGACAACGTTTCCTAACGCCAGTCCAAGGGGGCTTGATTGCGATAGGTCTCGAAATTATTCAGATGGCTTGTATTGGCTTTTTGAGTCGAAATCAAGCAACGGGTTGGAATTTAGTACAAGTGATTTTTGTTCCCATGGCTGTGGTGAATAGTATTGGGACCGGTCTTTTTCTGTCGATTATCATCAATGCTTTGAGTCAGGAAGAGAATTTAAGAGCGATTCAAACGCATGATGTTTTACAATTAACCAAAGATATCTTTCCTTATTTTCACAGTGGTTTGAATCGGACGAATGCCAAAGAAATTTCAGAATTGATTCTTAAAACAATGAAAGTTTCAGCTGTCAGTGTGACAAACCGTGACGAGATATTAGCCTTTACGGGAGTTGGGAGTGATCATCATACGGTGGGGTCTGATTTAGTCACTGATTTATCACAAAGGGTCATCTCTAGTGGCGAAATGTGGGTGGCACACAGTCGCTCAGAGATTGGTTGTATATGTGAAAAATGTCCGTTAGAAGGAGCCATCGTCGTACCTTTGAGTAATGGCATAGAAGTGATAGGCACACTGAAATATTACTTTACTCAAGAGGATAATTTAACAGAAGTTGAACAGCAGTGGGCAGAAGGTTTAGGCGAAATATTCTCTTCACAAATCCAACTTGGACAAACAGAAGCCCAACAGCATCTGTTGAAACAAGCAGAATTGAGAACCTTACAAGGACAAGTCAATCCGCATTTCTTTTTTAATTCTATCAATACAATCAGTGCCATTATGCGGTTTGATCCAGATAAAGCGCGACGCTTACTGTTAAAACTAAGTCAGTATTTTAGAGCAAGTTTAACCGGGAATCGTCAAGCTCTTGTAACGGTTGAGGATGAGTTACAACAAGTCCAAGCCTATACAGAAATTGAAGAAGCTCGTTTTCCAGGGCGCTTTGATATTAGCTATGATATTTCTGAGGATATGCTGAACAGTTTAATCCCACCCTTTTTAATCCAAATATTAGTCGAAAATGCGATTCATCACGCCTTTAAAGATCGTGAAGAAAACAATCAAATTAATATCTCATTAAAGCGACTCAATGACAAGGAAGCCATTTTTTCTGTTTCAGACAATGGCTTTGGCATCCGTGAAGACATTTTACAGAACTTAGGCAAAGAAACGATTGTATCAAATTTAGGCAGTGGCACAGCTTTGGAGAATTTAAATCAGCGTTTATTGGGAATTTATGGCTCGCAAAGTGAACTGAAATTTACAAGCAGCAGAGAAGGTACGGTCGTTGCTGTGCGCTTCAAAATATTTGAAAGTGAGGAGGAATGGTTAGAATGAAAGTATTGCTAGTAGATGACGAGCCTTTAGCACGTCAAGAGTTGAGTTATATTATTAAGCAGTATCAAGCCGACGTAGAGATTTATGAAGCAAATAATATTAAAAGTGCTCAGACTTTTCTATTGAAAGAGAAAGTCCAAGTGGTTTTTCTGGATATGCATTTACAAAATGAACGTGGCTTAGAATTGATGGATACGATTAATGCCATGGACACGCCGCCCCTCGTCGTTTTTGCGACCGCTTATGATGATTATGCCATCAAGGCATTTGATATGAATGCGACTGATTATATTTTGAAGCCCTTCGAAGATGAGCGCATTCAATTAGTCCTTCAAAGATTAGATAAATTAATCGCCAATCAACAAGGGACTATTAACAAGGCGGAGCGTGAGTCAGACCAGTTGGCTTATAAAATAGTCAACAAGTTTTTGCCCGTTGAAGTCGATGGTCGGATTACGATGGTGCCTTTTAATGACATTCACGTAGTTGCTACAGAAGATGGTGCCTTAACGATCTACACAGCGACGGAAAGTTATCAAATGCGTGATACCCTAAAGATGGTTAAAAATAAATTGCCTGAAGAGTTGTTTATGCAAGTGCATCGTGCCTATTTGGTAAATATTGAAGCGATTTCTGAAATTCAACCGTGGTTCAATCGTAATTATCAACTCACGATGAAGAATGGCCAGAAGGTAATTGTGAGTCGTTCTTATATGAATGCTTTTAAAACGCGATTAGGCATCGAGTAAGGGAGCCTATTTGTAACAGCTCAATTGACTTTATGTGCAGTTCACTAACAGATATGTGCATTTCACTCAGAATTCAGTCAGCTTTCCTGATGTTGTGATAAATTTATCATAACAAAACAGAGGAGTTGAATAAGATGGTAACATTGCTAGGTGGTATCGCTTTATTAGTTATCGGTTATTTCGTTTACGGTGGCTTTATCGAGAAGAACTTTGGGATTGAACCAGATCGACAAACCCCAGCTGAGGTTTTACAAGATGGGATGGATTTTGTTCCAATGCCGCGTTGGAAAAATGCTATTATTGAATTATTAAACATCGCCGGAACAGGGCCGATTTTTGGACCAATCATGGGTGCCTTATATGGACCTGTAGCTTATATTTGGATTGTAGTCGGTTGTATTTTTGGTGGGGCTGTCCATGACTATATGGTCGGTATGATTTCCCTAAGAAACGATGGCGCTCATTTGCCAGAATTATCAAGTAAGTATTTGGGCAAACCTATGAAACATTTTGTTAACATTTTTTCAATTTTACTCTTATTACTAGTAGGGACAGTGTTCGTTACATCACCAGCTAGTTTAATTGAAAGTTTAACACCTGACTTTATGACGACAGGAATTATTGTCGCTTTAATCTTCGGCTACTATATCGTGTCTACCTTTTTACCAATTGATAAAGCAATGGGGAAAGTTTATCCATGGTTTGGTGCAATTTTAATTATCTCAACCGTTGCGATCGGTTTGTCATTGATTTTTGGAGGTCACGCTTTACCAGAATTAACACCGGCAGCGATTCGTTTAGAAAATGTCAACGGCGTAAAATTATTCCCAGCGATTTTCTTTACCATTTCTTGTGGTGCAATGTCAGGTTTCCATGCCACTCAAGCACCAATGGTGTCACGTACGACTACTTCTGAAAAACAAGGCCGTTTCTTATTCTACGGCATGATGATCGCGGAAGGTGTCATCGCAATGATTTGGGCTGCTGCGTCAATGAGTCTATTTGACGGTCAAACATTAAGTCAGATGATTGATGCTGGTACACCATCAGCTGTGGTTAACCAAGTATCCTATATGTTATTAGGAAACGTCTTTGGGACAGCTGCCATTATTGGAGTCATTGTCTTACCAATTTCATCTGGTTTATCTGCTTTCCGTTCATTGAGAAATATTATTGCAGATTACATCAACTTAAAACAAGATAACTTGAAAAATGTTTTGTTATTAACCATTCCAATCTTTGCCGTGTCATTCATTTTAACTAGAGTTGACTTTAACTTACTATGGCGTTACTTCAACTGGGCAAACCAAGTGATTGCAGTTATTGCCTTGTTCGTCGCGACGCGTTATTTAATGTATAAAAAACGTAACTATTTGGTTGCCTTACTACCAGGAACCTTTATGTTATACGCATGTCTAGTGTACATTGTCAGCGAGCCAATTGGCCTTAACTTAGGCCTTAATGCATCGACCTATATCATTAGTTTAGCGGTAGGTGTGGCAATCTTAGTCTTCTTCTTTGTGACAGGTAATAAACAAATGGCTAATTTGGCAGAGCGTCCAGATTTAACGCACGACTATCTACCAATCGGTACCTTCAGTAAATAATAATAAATTGCATAATAAGTCTTGAGTAGCGACTGCTACTTGAGGCTTTTTTGCGTCTTAAAGGCTACGGCGTGAGTTCCAGCGAGCGTTCTGAATCCTGATGCAAGGAATTTCGAGGACTATTTAATGAGTAAATTTTAGAAGCGAAAGTGGGATTTTGACAAGGAAACGCTTTCATAATTGACTTCGTGAGTATTTACAAAAGACTTGCGTTATACTTATTTCAGTAGTTATTTTTTTAGTTCAGATTAAAAGGAGCGTAATATGCGATACTATGATCAACACTTACACACCTATTTCTCACCAGACTCACGTGAAACGTTTGAAAACTATTTAAACCTAACTGACTTACCATTGATTAGTACCGAGCATCTTGATTTTTTCAGCCCCTTACAGCGGGCCGATGATGTGATACCGGATTATGACGGTTATAGTGCTAAGGTTGAAGAATTAAATGCGACCTATGACAACTGTTTATTAAAAGGCATCGAGGTTGGTTTTACTTACGCCGATCGCCACCGAATTGAAGAGTTTTTAGCAGGAAAAGACTATGATCTTAAACTGTTGAGCATCCATCACAATGGTCGCCACGGTTTTATGACCTTGAATCATGATCAAAAGCCTTTAGATATTCACCTCGATGAGTATTTCAGCCTCATGCTAGAAGCTGTGCAAGCTGCCCCATATGCGAACGTTTTGGCTCACTTTGACTTTGGTTTAAGAGGCTATGATGACGTGCAATTGCAGGAATTAGAGCGCAAAGAAGCCATTTTGACGAAAATTTTTAGAACGATGATTCGTCAAGACCAAGCCCTTGAATTGAATACTCGGAGCATGTACCGCTACGACAATGCGCATCTGTATGACTATGCAATTGGTTTATACAAACAATTAGGCGGCAACTTATTTACTGTCAGTTCCGATGCCCATCGAGCCAGCGACTATCAATTGCGTTTTAGTGATGCCTTTAACATGTTGCGCAAACACAATGTCAAACAATTAGTCACCTTTCAAAATAGCGAAGCCAACTTTGTGGCGCTACCCAACTAAGCAAGCAATGCATTCACTGCTTGTCAACCCAACCCCTTTAGAATTCAAGGCGGTTGGGTTTTTGTTTTTGTCTCAGTCAACCAACTTACCAGCCCACTAGGATTCGCTTAATTTTTCTCTAAAACTAAACTAATTTTTTTATGTTTACCTAGTCAAGGGGCCCACCGCTAGCTCTTAAAATAAGTAAGTATTATTTAGTGTTTCCACGAGGAAATTGAAAATATTTTTTAATATTAAAGCTTTGAGAGAGCCTGTATAGACCAATATTCGCCATAAAAAAATACTTTTGATTTTTAGATGATAATGCGTGACTTTTGGAGTAGAGAGCTTTAAACTATGTCATTGATGGTATAAGTATATTGCCAGAAAATGGCAAGTTTATATTGTAAGCGTTTTTGTAAATCAGTCATACGTTGTTTGTTGCTCAAGGTGTAGAAATAGAGGTGTAGAATGAATAATTTTAGTTGGGCTTGGACTTATGTCAAAACGGACTGGGGAAAAATGTTAGTCGCTTGCCTACTGTTGCTGGTCAATTCAGGTTTGTTTTTAGTCAATCCTTATTTAATTGGTTTAATTGTGGATCAGGTGATTTATAGTAATCAAGGGCAATTATTAATTCCTATTATTTTAACGATGGTTGGGTCGACGCTTATTCGTACAGTTGTGCGTTATAGCTATCAAATGATGTTTGAACAAATCTCTCAGAATAGTCTCTATCGCTTGCGTCAGGATTTGTATCATAAGGTCAATGAATTAGATTTTGAATACTTTAACCATACGCGTGTCGGGGACATAATGGCGCGGATGACAGGGGATACAGATGCGATCCGTCACTTTATTGGTTGGGTATCCTACAATATTGTTGAAAGTTTAGTCTGGTTTGTTTGTGCAATTGTGGCAATGGGCTTGATTAATGTGCCATTGACACTTTCGCTTGTAGCTGTGACACCACTGATTTTCATCTTTGCTCGTCGTTTAGTGAAAAAAAGTAGTATCAAATTTTTCGACATTCGCGAGAGTTTTTCACGTTTGAATTCGATGGTGGAAGAAAATATTGGTGGTAACCGCATGGTGAAGGCTTTCGCTCAAGAAGAGTTTGAAATTGAAAAGTTTGATAAGCATAATGATGACTTTAAGCAAAAGAACTTGGCTTCTGCTGATGTGACTCGAACTTATATGCCATGGCTAGAAGGCTTTGCTGGTAGCTTGAATGTGATTACCTTAGTTTTAGGTGGCTATTTAGTCATTCAAGGCTCGATTTCGATGGGTGAATTGGTCGCCTTCAATAGTTATTTGTGGATGTTAAACAATCCGATGCGGATGAGTGGCTGGCTGTTAAATGACGTTCAGCGTTTCCAAGCTGCGTGTATCAAAATCCGTGAGTTGTTAACAACTCAATCACGAATACCAGTCATGAATCATGATAAATTGCCGCCTGTTAAAGGGCAAGTGGAGTTTGATAGCGTGTCCTTTAAGTTTGCCGATGATCCAAACTTTGCCGTCTTGAATAATGTCAGTTTTAAAGCAGAAGTCGGCCAAACGGTCGGTATTATTGGGGAAACGGGTTCAGGTAAATCGACACTCGTTAACTTGATCGGTCGTTTCTATGATGCAACCGAAGGTGAAGTAAAAATTGATGGGCATAATATTAAGGAATACCCAGTGCGTTTTTTACGTAACCATATTTCGATGGTTATGCAAGATGTCTTTTTATTCTCAAATACGATTTCAGATAATATTGCCTTTGGCGATCCTTATACGACTGCTAACAATGTCAAACGCATGGCTGCTGTCGCGGATGCGGATGCTTTTATCTCACGGATGCCAGATGGTTATAGCACAATTGTCGGCGAGCGTGGGGTTGGCTTGTCTGGTGGTCAAAAACAAAGAATCAGTTTAGCGCGAGCCTTGACCAAAGTACCAAGTATTTTAATACTTGATGATACAACCTCAGCGGTCGATATGGAAACGGAAGCGAAAATTCAACAAGGTTTAAATGAAGTCACCGATCTCACGACAACGTTTATTATTGCCCACCGAATTTCGTCAGTCCGTGATGCGGATTTAATTTTAATGTTGGATAAAGGCTCAATTGTTGAGCGTGGGACTCATAGTCAGTTAATTGCCCAAAGAGGGCGCTACTATCGTCTTTACCAGAAACAATTGGGAATGGAAATTGCGGATGATGACCAAGAGGCTGTTTCAGAACTAACTGAAACGCCAAGCTTGTAAGTAAGCGGGGTGACTAAAATGTTTAAATTTAAGCAAAAGAAACGTATCACAGATACAGAAAACTTTGATAAATCAGCAGAAGAAGTAGAAAAAGAAAAAGTCTATAAGCGTCAACGCTTGGAAGACGACGAAGAATTAGAACAAGAATTTAAATTTTCAGATTTAAAACGAGTGGCCAAATATCTAACGCCATATCGTACAGCAGTCTTGAAAGTGTTAGCAACGATTATGTTGGCTAATATCGCCGCCTTGGTGGGACCTTTGTTAACCAGAAGTGCCATTGATGAGGTGATTCCAGCAGGCGACACCTTACGCTTATTCCTATATGGTGGCTTGTTCATCCTGACCCTAATCGTGATTGGCTTGTGCATGCGTTATCGTATTTATGCGATTACCGAAATTGGTCAAGATACATTGAAGGACATGCGTTCTGATTTATTTACGCACCTGCAATCTTTACCTTTTTCCTATTTTGATAGTCGACCGCATGGCAAGATTTTGATTCGTGTCGTCAACTACATCAACACCTTGAGTGATCTCTTGAGTAATGGAGTCATCAACCTGGTGTCCGATTTATTTAGTTTGATTTTCACACTCAGCATTATGCTATTGATTGATGTTCGTTTGACCCTTTACAGTCTCGCTTTGTTACCGATTCTTTTTGGCCTAGTGCTGTGGCTGAAAAATTCACAACGCCGTGCTTATCAGCAATTAAGTAACAAGCAATCGACCTTGAATGCCTTTATTCACGAAAGTATTGCTGGGATCCGAATTACACAATCCTTTGCTCGTGAAGACGTCAATAACGAGATTTTCACATCAATCAGTGAAGAAAATCGGACTCATTGGATGCAGGCTGTTAAAATTCAATTTTTAATGTGGCCAATTGTTGAGAATATTTCCATCTTAACGGTTGCGATGATTTACTTTGTGGGTATTCGCCAAATTGGTGTTGAGGTGTCCACAGGGACCTTGATTGCCTTTGTGGCCTATGTCAATAATTTCTGGAATCCGATTATTAATATCGGGAACTTCTACAATAATTTGATCACGGCCTCTGCTTACTTAGAGCGAATTTTTGAAACGCTAGATGAGCAGCCACAGATTGTGGATGCCCCCGATGCCCAGCCATTGCCGGCCATAAAAGGGCATATCGAATTTAAAGACGTGATTTTCCGTTATGAACCAGGTAAAAATATTCTGGATGGTGTCAGCTTCAAGATGGAACCAGGTAAATCCGTCGCCCTAGTTGGACCAACCGGTTCTGGTAAAACGACGATTATCAGCTTATTGAGCCGTTTTTATGATGCGAACGAGGGAAGCATCCAAATCGATGGGCATGATTTGCGAGATATCACGATGCGTTCCTTGCGTAAGCAAATGGGTGTCATGCTTCAAGATACTTTTATTTTCTCAGGCACCATTATCGACAACATTCGTTACGGTAACCTAGATGCGACTGAAGAAGAAGTCATCGAAGCTGCCAAGACTGTGAGGGCGCATGATTTTATTATGAACCTTAAGGATGGTTATTATACCGCCGTTGAAGAGCGTGGGAGCACCCTGTCAGCAGGGCAACGCCAGCTGATTGCTTTTGCACGAACGATTATTGCCGATCCGCGTATCCTAATTTTGGATGAAGCGACCAGCAGTATCGACACGGAAACGGAAGAATTGTTACAAGAAGGCTTACAAGAATTATTGAAAGGCCGAACATCCTTTATTATTGCCCACCGCCTGTCAACCATTCGCAACAGTGACCAAATTTTCTACATCGAACAAGGTCGCATTGTCGAAAGCGGCAGTCACCAAGAATTATTGCAATTACGTGGCCTCTACTATCAATTGTATCAATCACAATACAACCAACTCCTAGAGCAAAATAGTTAAATCAATCATACTGCGAGCCTCTCTTACTTGAAGCAATCAAGGGTTAGGGGCTCTTTTTGTTACCTTAGAACAGTCGGCAAATGGGGTGAAAGCCAAGATTGTGTATGTTTTATCAGCCGGCTCTCTGGAGAAGCAGTGAACAGACCAAAGAATGCTGTAAGGTGTAAAGGACTATTTTGCCTGTGTTTGGGGTATTTTTCTTTAAAGACTATCTCGAAATTTAATTAAATATATTCCAATGATTAGGCGTATATGTTAAACTAATCACATTAGAAAATTGGAGGAATGATGGGATGTCAAAATTATTAAAGTTACTGGTGTGTGGTACGTGTTTACTCGGGGCTTTCTTGCCCAGCAATTTAGTTGTAGCTGCGCAAGCAGAGGATGAAGCGGCTGTCGATTTGTTAGTCGGTGTCATGCCAGCCACGGATGCGGCGCCGATTTTCTGGGCGGATGAGTACGGTTTGTTTGAAGAAGCCGGGATCAATGTCCAAGTGGAATTATTTACCAATGCGACCCATCAACAAACGTCAGCCCAAGCCCAACAAATTGATGTCTATATGGCGAGTTTGGTCGAATTTTTAATTGCGATCGAAAACAATCCCGAAGCGGGTGCGATTACGACCAGTACGGACGGGGTCTTTCCTGTGGTCGTGTCACCCAAGTATGATGGCGGAAAAGACGTCAGCATTGGCTTGATGGAAATCAGTGTCACGAATTATGTGGCCGATTTATTTTTAAGCGATTATGCGTTGGATAAACAGTTTATTGCAGAAGTTCCGTTAAGAATTCAGATGTTATTGGCCGGGGAATTGGACATGGCGGTTCTGCCAGAGCCGATGGCGTCAAATGCGCAAGCCCAAGGCTTGGAGAAATTGTTAGTGAGTGAATCGGACGATTTTTCTCCGAATGTGATGATTTTCAATCAAGCGACCTTAAGTGAAGAAGCCGACAAAGTGGCTGCCTTCCATCAAGCCTATAATGCGGCTGTTTTAGCGATGGAAGGACAGGAAGAAGCGGTCAAGGCTTTGTTGCTTGAACGCATTGGTTTAGATGAAAGCATCCAAGACTTATTGGTGCTACCAACTTATCATCTAACTCGCTTGCCGAGTGAAGAAACTGTTGAAGCAGCTCGCGTTTGGTTAGAACAGTTGTTGGATCAAGACATTACGGTGCCCTATGATGAGTTAGTTGTTGAGGACTATGTAAGCCATGATTAAAGCTGATTCCCTAAGACTAGTCAGTGGTTCGACCGTGATTTTAGACGACGTCACGGTCGAGATCAAGCGGCATCAGACGACCGTGATTATCGGACCCTCTGGCTGTGGGAAGTCAAGTTTATTGCGTGTACTTGCGGGTTGGCAACCATTGACTTCGGGCAGCCTTGAGCCGAATTTAACAAGCAGTGAGGTAGGGTTGCTCTTTCAAAATTATCAATTATTTCCATGGCATACGGTTGAGAAAAATCTACGATTAGCCTTGCAGGCCTTAAAGTTAACACGCAAAGAACAAAGCGAGCGTGTCAAAGAACTGGCGCAGACTTTGGAGCTTCAGTCACTTCTGCAAAAGTATCCTCACCAAATTAGTGGCGGACAGCAACAAAGAGTGGCCTTAGGGCAATTACTAGCCAAGGAGGCAAGCTATTTATTTTTGGACGAACCGACCTCTGCCTTAGACGCTTTTACGAAAGAAAAAATTCAAGACTTACTGGTCAGTTTGCAAAAGAAACACCATCTAACGATTGTTTGGGTCACGCATAGTATCGAGGAAGCGGCTTTTCTTGGACAGAATGTGTGGGTGATGGAAGAAGCCAGCGTCATAAAAAGTTTGCAGAATCCCTTAGCTGCCAGTGAGAATTACCGGCAACAGGCCCATTATTTTGAGCAACAATTGTTACTACGACAACTTTTGGGAGGCGATCAGCGATGAAACAAATGCAGTCTAAAGTTTATGCTAGTTGTATGGTCCTGCTTGTCTGGTATGGCGCTTACCGTGTGTTGGAGGCATTTATCGTACCGAATCCTTGGCTTGTATTTGAGTATTTGTGGCACGAGTCGCTTGACGGGAGCTTGTGGCTACATATTCAAGCTAGCTTATGGCGGATTTTATGGTCAGTAGCGGGCTCCTTATTCTTGGGTGCCTCATTAGGTTTACTGGCAGGCAGTTTCTCACTTGTTGATCGTTTGTTAACGCCAATCGTCTATTTGTTTTATCCTGTCCCACGGGTGGCCTTCTTGCCAGTCTTTTTACTGTTATTAGGCTTAGGTGAGCTGTCAAAAGTCGCCTTAATGATTGCAGTAGCAGCGTTTTATATTTACATTCCTTTGCGTGATACAGTCAAATATTTGCCAAAAAGTTACTTGCAACAAGCCCGGCAATTTGGCTTTAATGCTTGGCAGACTTTGAGGTATATTATTTTACCATGTGTGGCACCAGAATTATTGACGGCCTTAAAATTAACATTAGGGACAAGCATGGCAACGTTATTTTTCGTAGAAAATTATGTCACCCAGTGGGGTTTGGGCTATTTTATTATGACGAGTTGGTTCAAATCGGATTATATTGCCTTGTATGCGGGCATCGTTTTACTTAGCTTACTAGGCAATATCCTGTTCGCTTTATTGGGCCTCGTTCAAACACTCAGCATCAAGTGGCAAGCTTGAAGTAGCTGTTAAATTTTCCTTACTTCTTTCTGTCAAGACTTGAAATAAACTTGCGTTTGGCCTAAGATAAATTGAGATAGAATTACCGTTCAAAGACAGCTGAAAGATGGAAGTTTGGTTCAATTCCAACACGGTCCCGCCACTGTAATCATGTGACAACATGTAGTCAGATCTTTCTTTCAGTTCGCTAATTTTTGCGATGACTATTCCGAGGCAGAATAGAATCGTGCAGCAGTCTATGTAGGGGTACATAGGCTGTTTTTTTGCATACAAGGTATGGCTGTTTTTTCTAGACCGGATGAAAAACATCTCAGGTAGCTCTGCTTGTGTCGCTGTTTTAGCAAATAATTGGCTTCTATCAAAGCTTAAGTTTACTAAGGAGGAATTATTTATGAAAAAATGGTTATTACTTTTATCAGCATCTTTTGTCTTGGCAGCTTGTGGTCAAGAGGTTGCAGAACCCCAGGTTGACACGTCAGCTGACACATCGACAAGTGTCGTTGAAAGCGAGGTCAGCTCAGAGCTTGCGAGTTCAGAAACAGATGCTGACTTAGTTGAGGTCACAGTGTCCGTAACGGAAGATGGCGAATTAATTACAGACGGTGAACAAGTAGTCGAAGTCGAAGAAGGTGCACTGTTATTAGATGTGATGAAAGAACATTATGCTATCACAGAAGACGGCGGCTTTATCTCAGCCATTAATGGCGTAGAACAAGATGAAGATGCAGGCAAATGGTGGATGTTTGATGTCAACGGTGCAATGGGCGAAACCGGTGCGGCAGAAACTGAATTACAAGCAGGTGACTTAATTGAATGGAAACTAGAGGCCTTCGAATAAAACCAAGAAAATACTTTAGCGTTCAAAGAATTGCTGTCTTAGCTGCCCTAACCGCCATGAGTCATGTTGGGCGCTTGCTCTTCCAATTTATCCCTAATGTTCAGCCAATGACGACGATTCTCTTACTGATTGCGCTAGTGATGGGGACTGTTGACGGGCTGGTTGTCGCTTTATTGTCCTTGTTACTATCCAATATGTTTCTAGGGATGGGTCCTTGGACAATGTCACAATTTATTGCGTTTACAGTCGTTATATTAGTGACGGGTTGTTTGCGACCAGTCTACCGTTCAAGCCGCCTAAAGCCACTACTGAAACGTGGCCTGTTTATTGCTTTTGCTTTTCTGACAGGTTTGCTGTACGGCTTTGTTATTTCGATAATCGATACTAGATTATTCGGCATTGCTAATTTCTGGGTCTATTATTTACAAGGCCTATCCTTTGATCTATTACATGCTGCTGGAAATGCTGCCTTCTTCTTAATCTTGGAACCAATTCTGGTACCCTTAATTAAAAAGCACAGTGGCTTGTCGTTCAATTAAAGACAACAGGACCAATCAGACCAACTCATAATGACTGGCCGAAAGGTCGTGTAGGAAAAATCCATCATCAAAAGCACTCATTGACGCATAGGCTTTCAATGGGTGCTTTTTGTTTTCTCAAAGGTATAACGAATGAGTCAATCTTTACAAAAGAAAAAAAATCAGGCACAATGTTGTTAACGGATACATTAAAGTATATACTTTAACGGATGGCTCATTCATGGTAAAAAGCAGCACAATCAGGGGTTGAAGCATAGTGAAAATTAAACAATTTTTTCAAATGAATACAATTAAGAAGCGACTCTACTTGATTTATGTAGGGCTGCTTTTTATTCCCATTATTCTGGTAGGCTATTATATCAGTGTTGAAATCCGCTCGAATCAGATCGATACGAAAATTGAAGAAATCGAACAGAATACCATTCGGACAACGAATGATTTAATCAGAACCTTTGAATTGATCATCCGCGTCTCTGACTGGATTTACCAAGATGAGCGACTTGCTCAAATTGTCGGGACCCAGTTTCAGAATATCTATGACGTTGTGCAAACCTATGAAACTTATAGTCAGTTTTCTGACTATATAAAATATTATCCCGAAATAGATTATTTACGTTTTTATACGGATAATCCTACCCTCTTGAGTAGTGTCGGCTTCCATCCAGTCACCCCGGCTATTACTTCAACAGCTTGGTATCAAGATACGATCGAAAAACGTGGACAAATCGTCTGGCGCATGATTGAAGATCCCATCACTAGGGAAAAAAATTTAAATCTGACGCGCTCAGTCTTTCGAAACAATCAGTTTATTGGTGTGGTAACCATTGCAGTGTCGACCGATGAAATCAATCAAATGCTAGCCAACTCAGGTAACAGTACTTTTTTAACATTGGATAATAATTTAATTTTTAACTACACGAGTCCCGAGTCGCCAGAAGAAGTCTCTGATTATTACCGCTTATTGGCTTTAGAAGGTGACCGAATTGACTTGAATCACGCGAATAGTGAGGAAGAAAGTATCCAAGGGACTGGTAATCAACTCACCTTTACGGTACAACCCGTTCCTTTGAATAAATCCTTGATTTCTCACTTTGAAATCGTTGGGACGGTGCCGACCATCAGCATAACCCGAGAGGCGAACCGCGTTTTAGTGACCGGTTATTTAATTATTGGTTTTGTCTTCTTGATATCCCTATTGATTTTAACGCGCTTTATTCAGCACTTTAATCGCCGCGTTTTACTCCTAAAAGAAAGTATGACCAAAGTGTCTCACGGTGATTTTGATATACCAAACAATTTGACTGGTAATGATGAAATTACGGATATTTACCAAGAACTACGAACAACGATGGGAAGTCTTCAGACCTTATTAGAAGAAGGTTACCAGTATGAAATTGATCAGAAAAATTGGCAACTTGTCAAAAAAGATGCCGAATTTAAATTGCTAGCCAGCCAGATTAATCCACATTTTTTATACAACACCTTAGAAATGATCCGCATGAAGGCGCTAAAAAATAAAGACCCAGAAGTTGCTGAAACGGTCAAAATATTAAGTAAACTGATGCGAAAAGCGCTTGAACGCGACCGTGAAGAAATGACATTGAACGAAGACTTGGCCTTTATCGAAATGTATTTACAAATTCAAAAATTACGACTAGGTGAGCGTCTGACCTATCGTATTCACATACAGACGACAAAAGAGTATATGATTCTTCCCTTATTAATCCAACCGATTATCGAAAATGCTTTTATTCATGGCGTTGAAAAAGTCAGTGGCCCTGTGAGAGTCTCACTTGAAGTGCTTGTATTAGACCGAGATATAGCGATCGTTATCCGAGATAATGGTCGGGGCATTTCAGCAGAGAAATTGGCCGACTTACATGCCTTGTTGAAAAATGAGAAGGAAGCCAAGCGGATTGGCATTAGTAACGTTCAGCAGAGAATCCAACACTATTACGGTGTGAACTATGGCTTAACTATTTCTAGCGAAGAAGGAAAAGGAACAGAAGTTACTATTTTATTACCACAGAAAATAAATGAAAAAGGGGAGCAATAAGATGCATTCAGTCTTAATTGTAGACGATGAGCCAATTGTACGCGAAGGACTCGCCTATATTATCGATTGGCAAGCAGCAGGTTTTGAAATCATCGCTTCAGCTAGCGACGGCCTTGAGGGAATAGAAATGATGAAGCGCTATCAGCCAGACGTGGTCTTAACCGATGTCCAAATGCCAGAAATGGACGGCATAGAGATGGTTCGTTATGCCTGTGAGAATGGCTTACGCCGGGAATTTATTATTCTATCGGGTTATTCAGAGTTTACTTACGCAAAAGAAGCCATGTCTTTAGGGGTTGCCTACTACTTATTGAAACCAGTTGATGAAGATGAATTACTCGATGCGCTGAAAAGAATTTCTCAACAAATTTTACTTAAGAAAAAACAAGCAGCTAATTTAACCCTCTATCAAAACTATGTCGATGCTAGACGAGTCCGTCATTTTATTCTGAATGAACAATGTGATAAAGAGCTAATGACCCGCATGGCCTTTGATAGCTATTGTTTATTAGCCTGTGATTATGAGGCCTTTGGTGTGAACTCACAAGAATTAGAGGCGATTTTTGATGAGCATTTATTTGGGAAAGTTGTCAGCTTTAGTCATGGTAGCTTGCAATATGTTTTGCTGGCCGATCAAACGAGCAGTGAAATTAGCCGCATGACCCAACAATTAAGCAGTGCCCTCCAAGCCAAGCACCCAGAAATATATGTCATTGTCAGCCAATTAACAACAGATGTTAAAGAATTACCGCAATTACAACAATCAATTAAAGCGTTAAAAGAGAAACGTTATATTTTCCCAACCTTACCAATTGTTTCCCATAAGCACCTACAGGATTTAACGGAGAAAAACAAGAATAAAGCGGTGGGCTTTGAAAAGGTCGTTTGGAAGCAGAATTTACTCGACGCGATTAAACAAAATCGGAAAAAGAAAATTCGTGCTTACCTGAGCGAAATAGAGTATTACTATCAGAAAAATGAGTGGACAGAACGAGAAATCAAGGCGGATATCGCCGAACTCTTCAATTTTTACTGTGATGAAATTGAAGAAGATATCAATCAGCCAATGAAAGAGCGTGACAAACGCTATATTATCTCTGTCATTTTGAGTGAGCGCTCACTACAACAAACTTTTGAATTTCTGAATGAGATCTTTATTGATTTTAGCCGTCTCTTAGTCATCCAACAAGAAAGATTTGATATAGTTGACGAGATGAAGCACTATACTCATAAATACTATCACCTCAATTTAACCCTGCAAGAGCTAGGCAAAGAATTAAATTACAGTCATTCTTATTTAGGAAAAAAATTCCGGTCAGAAGTCAAAATGAGTTACCGCATGTACTTGGATCAAGTCCGAATAAAAGCTGCCAAACAATTGATCCAAGATGAAAACTTTTTGATCTATGAAATCGCAGAAAAGGTTGGCTATGCCAACAGTGACTATTTTTCTAAAAAATTCAAAGCCTTAGTTGGGCAAAGCCCAGGTGCCTACCAACGCGACTGGCAAGATGCGAGAGAGAAGGAAATGACGTGACCAATAAAAACATTATCAACAGCCAATTTTACAAAATACTCCGCTATGGTTATTTTTTCCTAGCGAGTAATCTATTATTTATCCTTGCCAACTTATTATTTTTAATCGTCTTTATTACGTTTCCACCCAGACTAGAATTTTCGATCATTTACTTAATTGCTTTAATTCCATTGGGACCAGCCTTGACAGCCCTGTTTTTCTCAATGGGACAATTGGTTCGAACGGGGGATCTCGCACCTGTTAAAGATTTCTTTAGAGCCTATCGGTCAAACTTTTGGCTGTCTTTGAAATATTGGCTACTGCAATTAACAGTGAGTGCCATCCTACTCATTGATGCCATCTATTTTTATCAAAGAGATTGGCAAATCCTTGCGGCAGTCTTTCTTGTCCTATTCTTACTTGTGTGCCTCTTTTCACTGATTGGCTTTCCACTGATCGCTACTTTTGAAATCGAGTTAAAAAGTATTTATCAAGCAACAGTCGTGGTCATTTGGCAATACGCGCTTAAGCAACTAGTCAATTTATTAACGATTGTGGCTCTTGCAATTATTTTCTGGGCCTTTCCAAGCGAATTATTTTTATTTTTGTTTTCCTTAATTGCCTTCTATGTCATGCGACATAACCAAAACATGTTTGAGGCCTTGGCGGAACAGTTTTCACAGCCAGCGCCGGAAGGAGACGACCCCTTAGATGACTAAAAAGAACTTATTTTACAGCCTATTTGGCTTATTATTAATCCTTGCTATCCCCGCTTATTGGCTCAGCCAAGACGGTCCAACCCAAGAAGTGACAGCCTCTACTTTTGAAGCTAGCATTGTTGAACCGTTTAAAGTGTTAGAAGCCCTAGAAGAATTCAGAATCACAGATGAGGATGAAGAATACGTCTTTACGTCAGATGGTGAAAAACTAGTCAGTGCTGATTTACCAGCAATTGAGGAAGAGGCACTTTGGGACTTTATCGCTCAAGTCATCAGCTTACAAGCCTTAACATTAGAAAAAGCCCCTGAACATACCTCGCTTGAAAAAATGACGCGCTATACTTTCACTCAGGATGAAAATTACGATATAACGCTCGAACTTTATGCGCTAGCTAATTCTGATAGTCATATTGGAGTAGTGACGCAGCGAATCGGTGACAAGGAACAAGAGGACGTCTTGGAATTTCCTAACTTGCCGCTTGCTATCTCTGACTTTTCATTGCTCTATTTAGAAGCTCCCCTTGATTTAGGCTTAGGCAGTTTAATAGAAGTGGCCTATCAAGATACCAAAAACGACCTCACCTTAAGTCAAGAGAGTGACTGGAGTCATGTGGAACGCTCACCTTTTATCAGTGGTTGGTTCTTGCATGATGTCTATCAAACAGACTTTTCGGTCGAATATAAGCAAATGGAAAGCTTCCTAACGACACTGAAGAATTTACATGCGCAGCCTTTACCCGACTTTGAGCCGGCAACAGCTGAAAGGGCCAGTTTAAGCTTAAGCCTGATGGACGATGCCCAGCAAACAAGTCACTTAGCCTTTTATCCACACAGCGAAGAAAACCTGGCCATGTACTGGCAAGAAAAAGACGCCTGGTACGCTGTGCCACAAGGACTCGTCAATGATCTCACCTTAGACCCCCAAGCACTCATCGACAACTTTATCGCCTTAATTCCATTGGACGCGGTCGAAACAATTACCTTCGATGGACTGCAAAATATGACGATTAATCATCTGGTCGAAACAATCGGTGAAGGCGAATTGGCTGAAGAACATCATGAATTTTCTTTGGACGGGCATCTTGTCGAAGAAGTGGCTTTTAGAAAAGTCTATCAATATTTAGCTGCCTTATCTTATCAAGATTTGATCCCAGCAGACGCCACGATGCCTGAAGAAGCTAGTTTGACGCTGACTTATCAATTTGAGTCTGAGGGCGAAACACTCGCCCATGTGATTCATTTTTATGATGTCTCAGAAGAAAGCTATGCCGTTGAGAAAAATGGTGTGCTAGAATTTACGGCATCCAAAGCACAAATTGACGATATGTTGACAGAATTAGCAGAATTTAACTAAATATAACTTCCGAAATCTGGACAAAAGCATCGCTTGCCTTTAACTTTTAAGCAACGTAAAGTGCTATTGTTCAGATTTTTTTAGTGATTTTTCGACAAATTTCATTAAATAGCTAATTTTGACAGGCTAAAGAGCTAATTTTTATGGTTTGTTTTGTAAGCGGTATCAAATATACTTTGATTAAGAAGAGCGAAAGAAGGAGTGATTAGTGTGGAAGGTGTAAAGGTCATGGATAACGTCCTGCAAAGTAATCAAAAATCAAAAAAGAAGTTTAAAGAGAAAATTACGTGGAAGAAAATCAAGAACCAAAAAGGGCTCATCTTCATGGCATTACCTTTTGTTATCTGGTTATTAGTGTTCGCTTATTCACCATTAATTGGTTGGGCCATTGCCTTTCAAAATTATTTACCACAGAACGGTTTTTTCGGTTCAGAGTGGGTTGGGCTCAAACACTTTAGAGATTTATTCAGTGAACCAATGTTTTATACAGCTTTGAAAAATACATTAGGCATGGGAGGTTTAGGTCTAATTTTCGGGACACTCTCGTCCATTTCCTTTGCCCTAATCCTTAACGAGATTCGGTTTACCCGCTTTAAGAAATTTACACAAACCGTTTCTTACTTGCCCCACTTTGTTTCTTGGGTAGTTGTTGCGAATATCGTCATCCAAACTTTATCTACAAGTGGTGTCGTCAATGAGTTTTTAATGTCGATGAATTGGATCGAACGCCCAATAAACTTCATGGCAAAAGGGGACTATTTCTGGGGAATTGTAACCATCGCAGATGTTTGGAAAGAAACTGGTTGGAATGCCATTATTTATTTAGCAGCGATGACCAGTGTCGATCAAGAAATGTATGAAGCAGCTCGAGTAGATGGCGCCACTCGTTGGCAACAAATGTGGAGCATCACTTTACCATCGATTCGTCCAATCATCATTATTTTATTAATCATGAGTATCGGTAACTTAATAAATATTGGTTTTGAAAAACAAATGTTATTAGGTAACAACATTGTCGCCAACCAAGCCCTCGTTATTGAAAAATATGCCTTGGACTATGGGATTGGGATGTTCCGCTATTCATTTGGTACAGCTATCGGAATCTTCAAGTCTGTCGTAAGTATCGTATTAATCTTTACGTTTAATGGGATTGCGAAACGAACAGGCGAAGGTCAATTAATGTAAGAGGAGGAGCACAGATGACAGCAATTTTAAGTAAAAGAATAAAGAAACGGAAAGGCCCGCTAAATACGAGACCGACCGTTACAGATGTCCTATTAGGTATCGTGATGCTATTCGTCATTGTAGTGACTCTGTATCCCTTCCTGAATGTATTAGCCGTTTCTTTAAATGATGCGACGGATACTGCCCGCGGAGGCTTACATATTTTCCCAAGAGATTTCACTCTACAAAACTATAAGGAAATATTCTCGTCGAATAATAACTTACTGACAGCCTTTCGTAACTCGGTTTTAAGAACCATAATTGGAACAGTCGCATCGACTTTCTGTTGTGCCGTTCTAGCCTATGTTCTAAGCCGTAAGCACTTTGTCTTTCGTAAGCCGTTAACAATTATGTTAATGCTAACGATGTATGTCAGCGGAGGTTTAATTCCGTCTTACTTACTGATCAGAAATCTCGGCTTAATCAATAACTTCGCTGTTTATATCATCCCTGGTCTAATCAGCGCCTTCAATGTCATCGTGATTCGTTCATTTATTGATGATCTGCCTGATGCCCTTGAAGAATCAGCCCGGATGGACGGTGCTAATGACTTCACGATTTTCATTAAGATTATCATGCCGCTATGTATGCCTGTTTTAGCCACTATCGCTTTATTTGTGGCCGTAGGTCAATGGAACAGCTGGTTTGATACTTACTTATATGCTCGAAGCAACACGAACTTAACCACGCTTCAGTATGAATTAATGAAAATTATGGATAACTCTAGTTCAATCACTGCCAACGATGTTAGCAGTATGAATCAAAATGCCGCTTTAGTCCCTCGTACGACGCCCGAGTCAATTAAAATGGCGATTACAATTATCGCTACCGTTCCAATTCTAGTGGTTTATCCTTTCTTACAAAAATATTTTGTGACGGGCCTAACCCTAGGTGCAGTAAAAAGTTAAACAATGCTTTATAAATGAATGGAGGATTTTTAATGAAAAAAAGCTTATGGTCAAAATCATTACTTATGTGTGGTAGTGTCTTACTAGCAGCAAGTGCTCTAATTTCACCGACTTTTGTAGGGGCTCAAGAAGAAGAAACAACGTTAACATTCTTTTCGGTGGACTTATCAATAGACGATCCATTTACTAACCCTGTTGCCCAAGAAATTACGGAACGTACCGGGATTAAACTAGAATTATCTCACCCGGTTGGTGGAGATGAACAAGCGATTCCATTGATGATTGCCAGTGGTGACTACCCAGACTTAATTTATAGTAAAGGTGATTTGAATAAGTTAATTGATGCGGGAGCGGTTATTCCTTTAGATGATTTAATCGAGGAAAAAGGCGAGAACTTAAAAGCGATGTATGGTGAGCAATTAACACGTTTAAGAAATAGTCTTGAAGATCCACAAATTTACCACTTAGGAACGGGTGGCGTAACAAACTTACAATTAAAAACTAGCGGGACCGTACAAATTCAATTAGATGTCTTAAAAGAATTAGGCTATCCAGAAATTAATACGTTAGAAGAATATGAAGCCGCCTTGACAGAGTATATCGACATGTATCCAGAGATTGATGGTCAACCAACGATTGGTTTAAGTTTACTAGGTAGTGACTGGCGTTGGTTAATTACAGTGGGTAACCCTGCAGGTTTTGCGGCAGGTTTCCAAGATGACGGGCAATGGCATGTCGATGAAGAAACTGGCGAAACGTTCTATAAATTCTTAGTGCCTGAAATCAGAGAATACTTCAAATGGTTAAACCATATGAATGACATTGGCTTATTAGACCCTGAATCATTCACTCAAACATTCGACTCATATATTGCGAAGTTATCGTCAGGTCGCGTTTTAGGTACCGCTGACCAAGATTGGAACGTTTCTCAAGCAGTTGCTGTATTAAAAGCTGACGATAAAGCCAATCGCCTATGGGCACCTTTACCAGTTACTGTTTCAGAAGATCAACTTTCTCAAAGTACGCGTGACGCAGGCTTTACCGGTACAATGGGTATCTCAATTTCTTCAACGTCAGACAAGCAAGAAGAAGCCTTTGAATTTTTAGACTGGATGGCGACTGAAGAAGCACAAATCCTAGTTAACTGGGGTGTTGAAGGTGTTCACTATGACATTGTTGATGGTTTACGTGTTCAAAAACCAGAAGATAGAGAAAATGCGAACACAAACCCTAACTATAGTATTGACGCAGGAATTGGCGCTTATATCCATCCTTTCCCAATGTGGGGGAATGGCGCTTTGGACTCAAACGGCCAAACAATCGGTCGTGACTCTAAAGTAGATATTATGGAAAACTATACAGAGGCTGAAGTTGAAGTACTAGAAGCCTATGGTATTGATTTATGGGTAGAAAGCTTCCCACAACCAGAAGAGTTAGGTCAACCACCGCATGGACGTGCATGGGAATATGTTATCCCAACAAGTTCTGATGTGACGATTATACAACAGAAAGCAGACGACTTAACGACTCAAAAAATTACTGAAGCAATTTTAGCAAGTCCAGAAGACTTCGATGCAATCTATGATGACATGGTAGCTCAATTAGAAGCCATGAATATCAAAGAAGCAGAAAGTCAAATGACGAAAATTACAACAGACCGTATGGAATTATGGAGTTCAGGCAATTAATTTTCCTATTTTGCCTTTGGGGTGTTGAATTTAAGGAGGCACTTATATGGCTTAGTCCATATAGGTGCTTTTTATTTGTTTGGCAAATCAGGTGTTTACAAATAGGAAAACTTGAGGGACAATGTGACTAATTCGTGTTTTAGTGGTAACGTTTTATAGTGTATATAATGCGAGGAAAAATGAGGGAGGAATTCAATGCGTAAAGTACTGATCGTAGACGATGAAGCCATGATACGAGAAGGATTACGTTATGTCATCGATTGGCAAAGTTATGGCTTTGAGATTGTGGATACCGCTGAGAATGGGGAAGTCGGCCTAGAAAAGATTGCTCACTATCAGCCGGATGTCGTGATTGCAGATATTAAAATGCCAGGAAAAAATGGTTTAGAGATGATCAATGCGGCAATCGAGCAAGGTTTAACTTTTTATGCGGTCATTTTATCAGGCTATTCTGATTTTGATTATGCTCGACAAGCAATTCAATTGGGGGCAGTCAATTATTTACTTAAGCCGGTCAATGAGGATGAATTAATCAAGATTTTAAAGTTGATTACTCAAAAAGAAACGGAAAAATTTGAACACAATCAAGCCAATATCTGGCATGCGAAGCTATTTGGAAGTGATATGACTGGGGTTGATCGTTTTCGTTATGTGAAACTCTTGCGTTTACCACAAGAGCAAGAGACCGAAAAATTAGTGAATGCCTTGTTGCAGGAAGTGTCTGAGGCAGTGGTATTGACTTATCGTCAGTATCACTATGTGGTAATCTTAAGTGATGAACAGGTAAGTGAAGAGACGATTGGCCAACTTTGTCAACACGAAATGCCTCAAGAAGAGATGTTAGTGTCGCGGTGGTATGCAGCAGGTGAAAACTTGAAACCTATGGTCGAAGAGCTACAAAGTTTAAGTGAGTTGATTTTCTTGTTGCCGCAACAATTGCTGTCACAGGTCATAATCGAAAATCTTCGTAGTCATTATCCTGCGATTCAGCAAGCGAGTGAACGCTTGTTAAAAGCGATTTTTTCCCGTCAAGGGTTGAAAATCGCTCTAAAAGATTATTGGCAGAATTTCTATCACAATGTGGCAAGTGAGGAAGCGATAAAATGGCGAGTGAATGGTGATCTGGAGTGGATCCATCAACAAATTACCGGCAAAGTACCCGTTGAGATTGCTTGGTCTTCGGAACAGCTTCACGAAGAAATTTATTTGGCTGAGTCTTTGTCTCAGCTAAAAGATATGATGGCAACGAAGGTAGATAAGTTGAGTATCTTAATTGCGAGCTCTTTGAATCATCTGGATATTGTCTCAGAGTTGATTAAATATACGAAGGAAAATTACCAAGAGGAGCTAACCTTGAAAAAAGTTGGCGAATTATTCAATTACAATAGTGCTTACTTAGGTAAGAAATTCCGGAAGGAAACGGGAGAAAACTATTTGTCATTTCTCGATCAAGTGCGAATGGAAAAAGCGAGCGATATTCTGCAGCATTCTAATTTTATGGTGTATGAAGTGGCCGAAATGGTCGGTTATAGCAATTCGGACTATTTCTACAAGAAATTTAAACAACATTTTAATGTGTCACCTAATGAGTTTCGAAACAATTTAATGAAATAAGCCATAAAAAGAGAGTCTGGCACTCAGCGCTTGTCGCGTTGTTGTGTCAGACTCTCTTTGTTTTAGTTTTAGTCAGCTGTTGACAATTAAAAGCAGTTGTTACTGTGAGGCTTGATCGGGCAAGTCTACCCTAGTCTCAAGTTTTTTGACGCTTACTTGTTTTGGCTTTCAGGCCAAGATCACGAATAGTTAAAACAACGGTTGTTCCCTGGCCTTCGGTGCTGTCTATTGTTAAACCATACCCCTCGCCATAAAATAGGGACGCACGCTGGTTCACATTGGCTAAACCAATGTTTTTCTGAGAAGTCGTCGAAGGCGTGTTGATTTTTTCCTGAAGTTGGCATAAAGCCTCTTCAGAAATGCCAACGCCATTATCCTGAACCGTAATGATGATATCCTCTTCGTTTACTTCTACCTTAAGGCGGATATAACCTGGATAGGTGATACTTTCTAAGCCATGAGTGATTGAATTCTCGACTAATGGTTGAATCAAAAGTGGTAGAAGGATGGCTCTTTTCTGGTCTAAGGCATTATCAACCGCATAAGAAAAGTTGACCCGGTCGCCAAAACGCAATCTTTGTATTTTTACATAAACATGTAAGGCATCAAGTTCTTCTTCTAGACTGACCAATTCGGTGCCGTGAGTCTTTAAGGTGTTACGCATTGAGGTAGCTAACAAACGAATGGCGTAGGCCACATCGGTATTGCCTGAAATTAATGCGGTCATCCGGATAGTCTCCAGCGTATTGAATAGAAAATGAGGGTTAATCTGTCCAGCAAGAATGCTGAATTCCATCTGCTGTTGTTGGGTTAGTAGTTCTTGTTCTGATATGCGCGCTTGGAAAATCTCTTCTTCCTTCCGCTTGATCCGTTGAATGATGATATGGAAGTCGCGTGAAATTTGCGATATCTCATCGTCACCATTGATATTCTGGAAGAAGTCGTAATCTTCGATGGACGCATGTTTGACGGCTTGTTGTAATTGCTGAATCCGATTAGTAAAGAAGCGAGCAAATAAAAGAACAATCAAGAAAGTAATTAAGACAACAGCACCCACAATCGCCGCCCAACGCAGCAGATTCTCCCTCAGGTTATTGTAGGCCTCAAAGTCTGCCGAATAAATATGAATGACATCATCAATCGTGCTCGATGAAAGCGTATTGTCTGAGATAATGGCGCGTTGCTCATGTTGTGTTTGGAACAGCTTGTTTGGTTCCAGACTAAGTGGTTGCCCTACTCGCTGAAGTTGATCACTGTAAAAAATCACATCATCGTTTAATTGCAATTCAAGATAATAAGAAGAATTGCGGAGACGATTTCGTAAATAGTTATAATCTAAACGAATCACCAAAACGGCTCTTTCATCGGATAAGGGTAAAGGCAAAGACTTGACTAAGACTAAGCGATTCGTTTCTTGTTCATTATCAGTCACGAAGAAGGCACTAGATTGTGTCATAGCCCGTTGATACCAAGCGGTTTCTTGAACACTATTATTGGCCGCTTGGATAAAGCGATGATTTGGCAAGCTTTCATTAGTCGTGTAAATGGTTAATTCTGAGATCGACGTCTGGTATTTACGGGCTTCTTCAACGGCAGGATAATCATCAATACTTTCCATCGCCTCTAAATCCGTTTCAAACTGACTGGATAAAAGCTCTCTTAACTCGGTATCATTCGATAAAGAAAAGACGGTGTTGTATAGCGTATTCGTCGTATCAAACAGAACAGACTTCACGCGTTGAGCATTTAGCTCCGCTAAATATTGGTAATTGGCTGTGAGTTGATTGGTAGAATCCACGACTAAATAACCCCCAATTAACACAGTCGAAAGAAAAACCAAAGGAATATAAACAATAAATAATTGTTGACGAATCGAAAATTGACTCAACTTTCTAAAAAATGAAAATTTCATGGAAAAACCTCGTTAATTCCATCGTTTAAAAATGGATAATAATAAAAACGCACTGCAGTAACAAATCAATACAAAACCAAAAAGTGGTAAAAATAATCTAAAACCTGGAAACAGAACCATTAGGCAAAATAGGACGACTGGAATCAATAGGACGCCTAAAGATCGGATGGGATCAGCAACAGGTAAAAGAAAAGCATTTTTTAGCGTTTGTTTTAGGCTATTCTTGTAACGGCCAATTAAGGACAAGCTCAATGCTAAGACTACAAAGAAATAAGCAGCTAAGATGGCTGAGACAACACCGATAATACTGGTCAGAATCGTACCGCCACCGACCCAAAAAGAACTACTGTAAATTAATAGGGCGATCGGCACGGATAAAACAACAAAAGCTGCGGTCGCTTGTTTCCAATTGCTTTTAATCGCTTGAAAATAATCTCGAATTAAATTACCGCGTTCATTGTCTGCATAGCGTAATAATACCTCAAATAGGGCGGAAGTGGCTACACCAATTGTAATAATTGGCAGACAAGATAGGATATACAGGAGATTTAGAAAAATAAATTGTGTCGTGACTGTTGTTAGTTTATATAATTGACCATCTGGATTGAATTTCATGGATTAACTCCTCCTCTTTCCTTCATTCTATACTCAAAAACAGATTTTTGAAAGCCTTACCAAAGTTGTGGTAGACCTAGAAAGCTTGTCATAAAAGCATTCTCCTTGGAAAGCGCTAACAAGATGACTAATTTTTACTGATTGATATCTATTTTTAGCTGATAGAAAAATAAATGGCTATGTTACGATAAAAATGTAAAAACGGTTTCACATCTTGAGGAGGATGAAAATGGAGTTGAACAAGCAGTTATCTGACCGTGCGAAACAGAAAAAAAATAAAAACGGACTCATCATGTTTTTATGTATTGTCCCTTTCCTTATTTTAGTTTTCTTGTTTTCATATTTTCCATTACACGGCTGGATCTATTCATTGTATGATTATAAGCCCGCACTCGGTCTCGAAGGAAGTGAGTTTGTCGGATTAAGGTGGTTCAAGTTACTTGTTTCTAGTTCCACACAAATCGATCAAATTGTCCAAGTTTTAAAAAACACATTCGCAATGAGCTTTCTAGGAATAGCAACCTCAATTTTACCTGTTGCTTTTGCGATATTCTTAAATGAGATCAAAAGCAAATGGTTTAAAAATATCGTACAGACTTTAACGACCTTACCAAACTTTATCAGTTGGGTCTTAATTTATACAATTGCCTTTAGTTTATTCTCAACAACAGGTCTAGTTAATACCTTGTTACAAGAATATGGTTTTGTGACAGACCCTGTTCGTTTCTTAGATAGCGGGAATCATACATGGTTAATGATGACTGCTTGGAACATTTGGAAAGGCTTAGGTTGGGGAGCCATTATGTATCTAGCAGGAATTTCGGGAATTGATCCAGAACTTTATGAATCTGCCAGAATTGATGGAGCGAATCGCTTTGACTTAATGCGTCATATTACTTTACCCGCTTTAATGCCAACCTACTTAGTCATGTTAATGTTATCAATTGCCAACTTATTGAACAACGGGATGGAACAATATTTTGTTTTCCAAAACGCCTTCAATAAAGAAACCATTCAAGTCTTAGACTTATATGTTTATAATTTAGGTTTGGGAAGCAATAGTTTATCGCTAGCTACTGCGATCAGTATGCTGAAAAGTTTAATTTCTGTAGCGCTACTTGCGATTGTGAATGGCGCGTCTAAAAAAATCAGAGGAACATCAATTATCTAGAAAGGAGGAAGAACATTGGATTTGTCTATCGAAAAGAAGAAAAGATTTAAAAGACATACGAAAAATAATCAAGAAAGAACAAAAGGGGATATTATTTTTAATATCTTAAACTATACGTTTTTCTTATTAGTTACCTTAATTTGTGCCTATCCGTTCTATTACCTAATTATCAACTCAATCAGTAGTAATGATTTGAGTGCTCTGGGTAAGATTAGATTTTTCCCACAAGGGCTTCATCTTGAAAACTATAGGCAAGTATTACAATTAAGAGGCTTACCTTTAGCTGCGACGGTTTCAATTGCCCGAACTGTCATTGGTACGGTTACAACAGTTTTGGCATCTGCTTTTTTGGGCTTTATGTTTACGCAAGAGAAAATGTGGAAACGTCAATTCTGGTACCGATTCATCATTATTACAATGTATTTCAATGCTGGTTTGATCCCTATGTTTATAACCATGAAAACACTTGGCTTAACGAATAGTTTCTGGGTATACATTTTACCCGCAATTGTTCAGCCTTTTAATATTATTTTGGTAAAGACTTACATCGAATCTATTCCGCGTTCTTTACAAGAAGCAGCTGAAATTGATGGTGCGAACATTCTGCAAGTGTTCTTTAAAGTCATCTTGCCAAACTGTACACCAATTCTTGCAACAGTTGCGATCTTCTCAGCGGTTGCTCAGTGGAATTCATTCCAAGATACGTTATTGTATATTACAGATCAGAGTTTATATTCTTTACAATATTTACTATATACCTATATCAACCAAGCAAACTCGTTGGCCCAAATGGTGAAGAATACGACCGGATCTTTAGCGGGCATCGCTTCAGCAGCTACGTCACAAACGCCAACTTCGATTCGGATGACAATCTCAGTCATTGTGGTGTTACCAATTATGTTTATCTATCCACTATTTCAGAAGTATTTTGTAAAAGGTATTATGTTGGGTGCAGTTAAAGGATAAATTTGAGAAAGAAGGAAAAAAATGAGTAAATGGCTTAGAAAAACAGCAACAAGTTTATTAGCAATCACAGTGGCAGGGACATTAGCAGCATGCGGCTCAGATGCATCAGAAGCTAACGACACAACGGAAGTAACCGAAGATAATCCATACGCGGAAACAATTACCATTGACGTCTTTGATGGTTTAGCGAACTATATGGGGATTCAAGAAGGTTGGTTCGGCAAAATAGTAAAAGACAAATTCAATATGGAATTAAATGTGATTGCGCCAAACGTTGCGGGTAATGGGGATACTTTATACCAAACACGTACAGCCGCAGGCGATTTGGGAGACTTAATCATCGTTGATAGAGGGCAACAATATAATGAATTGATTCAAGCGGGCTTATTATATGATGCCAGTGAATTTTATGACAGTATGGAAAATCTGCAAAATTTTGATGCTGCAGTTCAAAATCTAAATGAGGGTACAGATGGTATTTATGGTTTCCCAACTCAAGTTTCTAACTTGAAATCCACAGATCCTTCTGAAGGATTAGACTTAAACTATGGGGCATATATTCGCTGGGATTTATATGATGATTTAGATTACCCAGAAATTGGAACGTTAGAAGATATTTTACCAGTCCTCAAAGAAATGCAAGAAGCGAACCCAACCACTGAAGATGGGCAAAAAGTATATGGCTTCTCACTATTTGGTGACTGGGACGGTAACTACATGAACAATGCGAAGCAATTGCTAACACTGTATGGCTATGATGAGGTTGGCTTTGTTATTGCTAAAGCAGATGGTTCGGATTATCAAAGTATTTTAGATAGTGATTCTGAATATATTCGAGCACTAAAATTATATTTTGATGCCAATCAAATGGGCTTAGTCGATCCAGAGTCAACGACTCAAAACTATGATACATTATTTGCGAAATTCCAAAGTGGTCAAGTGCTTTACTCTTGGTGGCCATGGTTAGGTCAAGCAGCTTATAATACAACAACAAACTTAACCGACGGTAAAGGATTTATGTTAGCACCTATTCAAGATCAAGAGATTTTCTCTTATGGTGCTGAAGTGTATGGTGCAACACAATTTATCGGGATTGGTTCAAATGCAGAAGACCCAGAACGTATTGCTGCCTTTATTGACTGGTTATATTCACCAGAAGGAGTTCTGTCGAATGCTGCTCAAACGAGCGGAAGTAGTGGGCCTGAAGGTTTAACTTGGGAAATGCAAGATGACACACCTGTCTTAACTGAGTTTGGTGAGCAAGCATTACTTGATGGTGATGCAGATGTTCCAGCTGAATGGGGTGGTGGCACTTATAAAGATGGCGTCTCAGCGTTAAATGTCAATGCTGTATTACCGATTGATACAAACCCTAACACGGGACATGCTTATGCCTACACGATGTGGGAAAGTTTCCTAACCGATAATATGAATCCAGTTCAAGAAGATTGGTCTGAACACATGGGAGGGGCTTTATCTACTGTTGAGTATTTAGAGGAAAATGATCAAATCTTAGTAGCGCCAGGTGCAAGTTATGTCGCTCCAGAAGATAGTTCTGAAATTTCGACATTACGTAATCAAGTGAAATCAACAATCGTTGAGTATTCTTGGCGCATGGTATTTGCCAATGACGAAGAAGAGTTCAATACTTTATTAGCTGAAATGCAAGATATTGCGAATGGCTTAGGTTATGAACAAGTCTTAGAAGTGGATATGGCAAATGCTCAGGAGCAAAATGAAAGACGTGAATTTGTAGCAGAAGAATTTGGTGAAACAGAATAAGTTTTAATGATTAAGCGTAGAGCTTCATCAGTTAGCGCCGAGAAGTTTAGAGGGCTATTTTGGACTGAGGAAGTGGAATCATTTGAGAAGTAGGTATGCCAAAGTGTCGGCATGCCTCTTCTTGCTATTAAGTTTGAGGGGGTAGTCAATAGGATGGGGCAATGGTTATTTGACAAGGGCGATCGACTTTTATTTATGGGTGATTCAATCACCGATAGTAACCGTTTATATGAGGCGATGCCGGCAGGTTGGGGTTCATGGGGAGACGGTTATGTAAATCTGTTGAATGCGTATACGACGGCCTTGTTGCCAGAAGAAGAGTTAATGGTGGTCAATCGGGGAGTAAGTGGCAATACAATCGTTGATTTAGAGCAGCGTTGGTCAGCAGATGCTTTGGCGTTTAATGCTGATTGGATCACGGTCATGATTGGTGTGAATGATGTCTGGCGTCATTTCGATGGGACGTTTGCCCAAGTGCCGCTTGTGTCTATCGCGGAGTTTGAAGCTTGCTACCGCCGTTTGTTAGACCAAACCTTACCGACAGTGAAGGGGATGATTCTGTTGTCGCCTTTTATGGTGGAGAGTTCTTTGGAGGATGCGATGCGTCAGCGAGTTGATGCTTATCGGGGCGTTGTTGAAAAATTAGCGGAGGAATATCAACTTTCCTATGGCAATGTTCAGGCGAAGGTGGACGAGTTTTTACATCATCAGTCGTCTTACGTATTAAGTAGCGACCGTGTGCATCCTTCTTTGGCAGGGCATTTGTTAATTGCACAAACATGGCTTGAAACTGTGGGCATAAAGGAGACTAACCGATGATAACAATGGATCAGATTAAACAAGTGGCCAATCAGGGGCCTTATACACCAGATTGGCAGTCTTTAGGTAAGTTTGAGATACCGGCTTGGTTCAAGGGTGTCAAGTTTGGGATTTTCATTCACTGGGGCTTGTATAGTGTGCCGGCTTTTAATAATGAATGGTATTCGCGGAACATGTATATTGAGGACCATCCTGAGTTTGCGCATCACGTGGAAACTTATGGACCGCATAAAGAATTTGGTTATAAAGAGTTTATTCCGATGTTTACAGCGGAAAAATTTGCAGCGAAGGAATGGGCGAACTTGTTGAAAAGGGCGGGCGCTCAATACGTCTTCCAAGTCGCCGAACATCATGATGGTTTTCAAATGTATGATAGTCAGTTGTCTGATTGGAACGTGGTGAAGATGGGACCGAAGAAGGATATTCTTGGGGAATTAAAGACTGCGTTTGAAGCGGTGGATCTACATTTTTGTACGTCGTCCCATCGGGCAGAGCATTGGTTCTTTATGGGACATGGTCAAGAATTTGACAGCGACATCAAAGATCCGATGGAAAAAGGGGATTTTTATTGGCCAGCTATGCCGGAGCCGGATAATCAAGACTTATTTAGTCAGCCTTATCCAAGTGAAGAGTATTTAGAAGATTGGTTATTTAGAACGGTAGAATTGATTGACAATTACCAACCGGAGCTATTGTACTTTGATTGGTGGATTCAACATGATGCATTCAAAGAACACTTACAATTGCTAGCGGCCTATTATTATAATCGTGGCATTGAGTGGGGCAAGCCCGTGGGTATTTGTTATAAGCATGATGCGATGATGTTTGGTAGCGGCATTGTTGAAATTGAGCGCGGGAAATTTGCGGAAGCTCAACCCTTTTACTGGCAAACGGATACGGCAATTGCTCGAAACTCATGGTGTTACACGTCTACTTTGGATTACAAAGAGACAAAGGAGATTCTTCATGATTTAATTGAAGTTGTCAGCAAAAATGGGAACTTATTATTGAATGTGGGGCCCAAAGGTGATGGTTCGATTCCAGCAAAAGATCAACAGATTTTAGAAGATATTGGCGCTTGGCTGGCAGTCAATGGGGAAGGAATTTATGATAGCAAGCCTTGGCGTCAGTCTGGTGAGGGGCCAACGGAAGTCTTTTCTGGTCAATTCCAAGAGGCTAATGTGAAGTCTTATACGTCTGAAGACATTCGTTTTACTGTTAAAGCGGAAGCCTTGTATGCTTTTGTATTAGAGGCACCAACAGATGGTACAGTGGTGATTCGTTCACTCGCTGAATCTGCTGATCAAAATAAACCTGAATTCCACGGTATTCTTCAAGCTGTTGAAGTACTGGGTTATGAGGGGGAGCTTTCGTGGACTAAAGATCACGAGGGTTTGCATATTCAATGTCCGGAGCTACGTAGTGATTTACCGGTTGTCTGTAAGATTACGATGAAGTAGCGTGACGGTTGGTTGGCTAGGTTGGTTAGGTTGGTTTGACAGGGCTAGGTTGGTTTGCTTGGCTTTTCTAGTGTGTGCTGTTCTTCAGGCTGGGGCTAAAAGTGTGGGAGTGTTGCTTGAGAGGTCCTAACGGAATGAAACGGAAGTAGGATGGTCCATAGCACTTGAGTGACATTGATCTGGTTTTGTTTGCATGAAAGCCTTAATTCTAAACAAGACTGCAAGCATTTGATAATCAGCCGAGCTCACTCTAATACCACTGCTTGTGTTTATTTTTAAAAAATAATTTAATGAATAGCCATTAAACTCGTATCAAGTGGAGTTTTATGGCTCTTTGTGCTGCCTTGAAATACGTCTTTAGATCGGCGATATGGCGCTTGTTGAAAGCGCTTAGTAAATAAATTTACTAAAAAATAAAAAAGCTAGCTGTTTTTTGATAAAGAAGGAAACTCTTTTGCTATGATAAGGATGTAGAAAGCGATTACATTTAGTGGTAAAGGAAAGGAAGGAAAAAATGAAGAAGTTCGGTAAAGTAGTGTTAGGTTCAATGTTAGCTTTGGGAGGTCTATTGTCAAACGTTGCGGTAAGTCCAGTAAAGGCACAAGAGGAATATGATTTAGTTGTGTGGGAAGATGTTTATAAAAGTAATGGTATCACAGCAGCAGTCGAGCAGTTTGAAGCAGAACATGGCGTGAATATTCTAGTGATTGAAAAAACCTATGCTCAGCAATTGGAGGATTTACGTTTAGACGGGCCAGCAGGTTCAGGACCAGATGTTTTCACAATGCCAGCAGATCAAATTGGGACAGCGGTTGTTGAAGGCTTAGTAAAAGAAGTCAATGCAGATGACGATGTCAAAGCTAGTTTTACTGAATCTTCTATTCAATCACAAATAGTTGATGGTAAATTGTACGGTTTACCTAAATCAGTTGAGACTCAAATATTATTCTATAATAAAGATTTGATTGCTGAGGAAGATTTGCCTGACACGTTAGAAGGTTGGTATGAACTGTCACAAAATAATACGGCAGAGTCCTTCGCCTTCTTAGCTTTATTTGATCAGCTATATTATACAATGGGAGTCATTGGTGGTTATGATGGCTACATTTTCAACCAAGATGAGAATGGTAATTATTTGCCGGAAGATATCGGCTTAAATAATGAAGGAGCGGTAGAAGCGGTTAATTACGTGTCTAAATTTTATACAGAAGGCTTATTCCCTGATGGTATCATCGGTGAGCAAGGCATTAATGTCATAGAAGCTCTATTTGTTGAAGGTCGTGTTCAAGCTATAATATCAGGACCATGGAACCTAGAACCATTCACTTCTGCCGGTTTAAACTTTGGGGTTAAAGAATTGCCAATCTTACCAAATGGTGAACATATGCAATCTGTGGCTGGCGTCAAGAGTTATAACATTTCATCATATAGCAAGAATCCAGAGTTAGCTGAAGAGTTCCTTTTATTTATTACCAATGAAGAAAATTCATTAGTGCGTTATGAAGAAACATTAGAAGTACCAGCGGTGTTGGCTTTATCTGACCACCCAAGTGTCGTTGAGAATGATGCAGCTGAAGCGATTGCCTTACAATCTGAGCATGCCCAATTAGTTCCAGGGATTGTTGAAATGAACGAAGTTTGGAACTCAATGGACCCAGCTTTACAAATCGTGATGAATGGGCAATCAAGCGCTCAAGAAGCTTTAGATATTGCTGTACAACAAATCATTATGACGAATCAAGCTTTACAGTAAAAGTGGTAGATTGGAAGAGGTGGAAGTAAATGAAAGACACAAAAGCACCTGTCAGTGCCATGCTCTCTTTGGTCCCTGGTTTAGGGCAACTCTATAATCGGCAATATGTAAAAGGCTTGATAATGTTTAGTCTCTTTACAGCATTTGCACTTGTCTTTAGCGACTTTTTCCAAACTGGCATTTGGGGTTTAGCTACTCTGGGAACGGAGGTTCCCAGAGATAACTCCATCTTTTTATTGTCAGAAGGCTTAGTTGCTTTAATTATTACTGGCATTGCTGTCATCTTCTATGTCTTGAATATTCGAGATGCTTATCTCAATGGTCAGCGTTTGAGCCAAGGCAAAGAGGTAAACTCAATTCGTGGTACTTACCACGCGATTTTAAACGAAGGCTATCCTTACTTATTAACAGGGCCAGCTTTCTTCGTGTTATTATTTTCAGTTATTTTTCCTATTTTGTTCACAGTCTCTCTAGCCTTTACTAATTATGATTTATATCATTCTGCACCGGCTAATTTGGCCGATTGGGTTGGTTTAGAGACGTTTGCCAAGATTTTTTCTGTTGATATTTGGCGAAATACTTTTGTGAATGTATTAGGTTGGACGGTTGTGTGGACGTTAGCGGCTTCTACATTACAAGTATCAGTAGGTATTTTATTGGCAGTTATTGTAAACCAGAAACGAATGAAAGCAAAGAAATTCATCCGCACAATTTTTATGTTACCTTGGGCTGTTCCAGGATTTGTGACAATCCTTATTTTTGGGGGATTATTCAATGATTCTTTTGGAGCAATCAATAATCAAATTTTAGCGAGTGTTGGTATTGATCCAATTTCTTGGCTGACAGATCCTAATTGGACGAGAATCGCCTTGTTGTTAATTCAGACTTGGCTCGGTTTCCCTTATATTTTCTTGGTGACGACTGGGACTTTGCAGTCAATACCTGAAGAGTTATATGAAGCAGCCGTCATGGATGGCGCTAGCGCTTGGCAGCAGTTTAGACGGATTACATTGCCGATCATTCTCTATTCAATGACACCGATTATCATTACACAATATACGTTTAATTTTAATAATTTCAATATTATTTACCTATTCAACGGTGGTGGGCCGGCGGTGCTCGGGTCGAATGCAGGCGGAACAGATATTTTAGTGTCCTGGATTTATAAACTGACCATGCAGAATAGCCAATATGCCTTGGCTGCAGCATTAACCATTCTATTATCCATCTTTGTGATTATCATTGCCCTATGGCAATTCAGACGTTCAAACTCATTTAAGGAGGTGCAATAATGACAAGTAGAGTAAGAAATAGTAGGAAAAAACCATTTAATAGTTCACTCTTTTTCTCTTATCTGCTTATTTCGATCGTTATCGTCATTATTCTGTACCCAATTTTATGGACGATTGGAGCTAGTTTTAATCCGGGTAATAGTCTAATAAGTACGAGCATGATACCTAAAAATCCGACGACGGAACACTATCAAGCTTTATTTCAGAATGAAGGCACGCTGCAGTATCTGAATTGGTTTAAAAACTCGATTATTGTTTCTTTATCAACGATGGTATTATCAACTATCTCGGTTACGTTTACAGCTTATGCTTTTTCACGGTTTCGTTTTAAGGGACGCAAGAATAGCCTCATGTTGTTTATGCTACTGCAGATGATTCCCCAATTTTCGGCACTTATTGCCATATTTGTCTTAGGGCAAATGCTTGGATTGATTAATAATCATCTCTTTTTAGTTTTTATTTATGTAGGCGGACAGATTCCGATGAATACTTATTTAATGAAAGGCTATTTTGATACGATTCCTTTATCATTGGATGAAAGTGCCAAAATCGATGGAGCTAGTCCGACGCGGATATTAATGAATATTTTGCTTCCTTTATCGAAACCAATGCTATCGGTAGTTGCTATAAATGGTTTCACCGGGCCCTTAGGGGACTTTGCCTTATCATCGGTTGTATTGAGAAATGTTGAAAGTTACACATTACCATTAGGCTTGTATCAGTTAGTGACCAATCCAATGACAGCTAGTTATACTAAGTTTGCGGCAGGCTCTATTTTGATTAGTGTGCCTGTAGTAATCATATTCCTGTTATTCCAAGAAAACTTTGTATCAGGACTAACAGCAGGTGGGACGAAAGGATAGAAAGACAAATGAAATTATTACATGGTGGAGATTATTTCCCAGAACAGTGGCAAACACAACCTGAAACAATTAAAGAGGACTTTGCTTATTTTAAGCAAGCGAATATTAATACAGTCACAGTTGGCATGTTTGCTTGGTCTATATTAGAACCTGAAGAAGACCACTTTAACTTTGCTTGGCTAGATCAAGTATTTGATTTGGCTGAAGAGAATGGGATAAAGGTGATTTTAGGAACACCTTCCGGTGCTCGCCCTAATTGGTTAGCTAGTAAATATCCGGATGTCTTGCGAGTGAATTCGCGTTTAGAGAGGAATCTCTTTGGAGGTCGACACAATCATTGCTTTACTTCTGTGAATTATCGGGAACGTGTGCGTATAGTTAATGAAAAATTAGCGGAACGCTATGGTCAGCGAGAGAGTTTATTGATGTGGCATCTATCCAATGAATATTCAGGAGAATGTCATTGTGAGCAATGTCAATCAGCTTTTCGACACTGGCTGCAGGAGAAGTATGGTACGCTCGAAGCTGTGAATCAAGCGTATTGGAATACGTTCTGGAGCCACACCTATACGGACTGGCAGCAGATTCACTCACCAACAGAAGTGGGAGAAATGGCCGTCCATGCTCTCAATTTAGATTGGCGTCGTTTCGTTACGGATCAAACGATTGATTTCTATTTACATGAAAAAGCGGCCTTACAACGATATTCTGACGATGTGCCTGTTACGACTAACTTTATGGCTGATACGGAGCATCTGATTCCGTTTCAAGCATTAGATTATTCCAAATTTTCTCAAGTAGTGGATGTAGTTACTTGGGACTGTTATCCTGCTTGGCATAATGATTGGGAGTCAGAGGCAAACTTAGCGTTAAAAGTTGGCTTCATCAATGATTTATATCGTAGTTTAAAAGAGCAACCATTTCTAATCATGGAATCATCCCCTAGCTTTGTCAATTGGCATGATGTCAATCGACCTAAGCGTCCAGGCATGCATCAATTGGCGTCAATGCAACTATTAGCGCATGGCTCGGATAGTGTTTTGTATTTCCAAATGCGTGCATCCAAAGGTTCTTCGGAGAAATTCCATGGGTCGGTCATTGGGCACGTTCCACCTGAACGCAATCGAGTTTACCAAGAAGTAGCGACGCTAGGGCAACGCATGGCTGAATTGGATGGCCTGGTGGGTAGTATGAAACAGTCTGAAGTAGCTGTCTACTATGATTGGGAGAATGACTGGGCCTTACAAGATATTCAAGGCTTCTCAAAGACAGGTATGCATTATCACCGTACTTTACATGATCATTACCGTCCGTTCTGGCAGCAAGATGTGAATGTTGATGTGATTACGAAGAATAATGCGTTTGAAGGATACAAGTTGTTGATTATGCCAATGGTTTATTTACACTCTGAGGACTTACTGGAGAAAATCCAGACGTTCGTTAAATCGGGTGGGACGGTAGTATATACATACTTGTCTGGCATGGCGAATGAGACAGATTTAGTATACGAAGGTGGAACACTAGCAGGTCTACAAGATCTATTAGGCGTGATCATTAATGAAACGGATGTTTATTATCCGAGTCAGACCAATCAACTGCTTTTAGGTGACGCTACCTATCAAGTCCATGATTATGCGACAGTTTTTGAAAGGACTAGTGCCGAAGCGATGGCTTATTATGGCAGTGATTTCTATCAAGGTGAGGCTGCAGTTTCAGTGAATCATTATGGAGACGGGCAAGCATATTACATTGGTGCACGAACAGGTGATGATTTCTTAGCGACGTTTTATACTGATTTGTTGGAGCAACTGAATATTTCGAGCAACAGTTCAACTAAAACATCGCAAGATGTGTCAGTTCAAACGCGCGAAGCAATTGATGGTACTGTATATTATTTCGCCATGAATTTTTCTAATCAACTTCAATCGGTTGAATTGTCTCCCAATTTGGTGGATGTTTCAACAGGGCAAGAAGTCGAGACGTCACTTGATTTACAAGCGTTTGAAGTAAAGGTATTAATCAGTAAAACATAAGAAGTTTGAGAGATTCTCTTACAAGGCGGTTTAATTTGCCTTGTAAGAGTTCTTTTTAATTTGGACGAATTCGGTGCTTAAGGGTGATATTGTATGAAGGCGTTGAAATTGACATATCGATGATGATAGATATAATGAAAGTATAAATATAAACAAGAAAGGATAAGCAAACAGGTTTCATTTTTGGGTAATCGTCGGCCTTGTGGCTTATTAGAAGTTGTTGTCGGATGAAGAGCTAGTCGCACAGTTGTTTTATCTTTTGAAAAAGGTATTTACAACGGGAATGAGTATAATATGAAGGAATTCGGGTAATCTTATGAAAACGATCGAAATTTTTAAAGCTTTAGCAAATAAGAACCGTCTACAAATAATCTTTTGGCTGAGAAATCCCGAGGACTATTTTGTCCATGAATCGGGTGTTGATATGCGTGAAGTTGGCGTGTGTGTGAGTGAAATTCAACGTTTGTTAGGATTAACGCAGTCGACGACGTCGCATTACCTGTCAATGATGAGTCAGGCGGATTTGCTGATTGTCACTCGAATCGGAAAGTGGACATATTATCGTCGGAATGAAGAGACGATAGCAAAGTTACAAGATTATATAGGCCAAGAGTTGTAGGCACATTGTTGGAACAGTGTGCTAAATTTTTATCAGGATACATCGAAGATTGTCGATGTGACAGCGTGACAATTGTGTGCGTTTATAAATGAAAAGGAGCTTAATCAATGAAAAAACTTACAGATACAGTGACATTACGTCATGGTGCAGAATTATCCAATCGAATCGCGATGGCCCCCATGCAGTCGCATTCTGGAAGACGCGGCGGCTTTGTGTCGGACGATACACTGCGCTATTATTCAGCACGTTCTCAAGCGGCAGGTTTGTTGTTAACAGAGTTTCATTATGTGAGTGAGAATGGCGGACCAGCTTATGTTCCTGGTTATCCGGAACAATTAGGTGCTTATTCAGATGCCCATCTTGAAGGCTTAACCAAATTGGCTGCGGCTTTAAAGAAAGATGGCAATAAAGCAATCTTACAAATTCATCATGGCGGACGTGAAGCTAGAGGTAGAGCGGTTAGTGGAGAAGATGTTGTTGCACCGAGTGGGATTGATTTTTCATTCTTAAAGTATCCAATTCGTGAATTAACTTTGGACGAGATTGACGAGATTATTGCAGATTTCGGTCGTGCAACTAAACGTGCGATTCAAGCAGGTTTTGATGGTGTCGAGATTCACGGAGCTAATCACTATTTGCTGCAACAATTTTTCTCAGCTTTTTCCAATGTTCGTGAGGACAAATGGGGTGGCAGCCTAGAAAAACGGATGGCTTTCCCCTTAGCAGTAGTGAAAGAAGTGAAAAGAGTCATTGCTGAAGCAGGACCTGCCGATTTTATTGTAGGTTATCGTCTAAGTCCAGAAGAAATTCATGAGCCAAATGTTGGCTACACTTATGAGGAAGCGACTCAATTAGTGTCTGAAATTGTAAAAAATGAATTAGATTACATTCATTTGTCCCTATATGGTGGCTATGCTTCTTCGCCTCAAGGAACGGATAAAACTTTCACGGAGCTGTTTAAAGAAGTGCTGGATGATGATACTAAATTATTAGCGGTGGGTGGCGTATTAAGTGAAGAGAGTGCACGTGACGCTATTGAAAAGTCAGCTGATATTGTAGTCGTAGGACGTGGGACGTTAATTGATCCGCAGTTTGCTAAGAAAGTGGTTGAAGGTAGGGGGCATGAAATTTTCCATGAATTAACGGCTGAAAATATTGATTACGTTCAGTGGACCGCCGGGCTAAAAGAGGCATTCAGTCGTGAGGACTCACTGGGTCTACCACCTTTACCTGGAGGAGACTCGATCCGTCATCTGCATACTGGTCGTTACGATATGTTTAGATAGGTTTTATAAATAACTGGTTAAATAGGTGAATGTTAAGTTTTTTGTGAAAATCATTGGTAATGATCGACACATTGAATGAAAACAATAAACCCAGGCAGAGTTAGATTATGTTCTAACTCTGTCTGGGCTTTTTATTGTAAATTGCTATGGTTCACGGCGTGGATTAGGCTTGGAAGCTATCACCTTCGGATAGCATCGAGCCTATTAAGACATTTTTGCTGATTTTTCTATGGCTCGTTAGTTGTTCGTATAGCAAATTAATCGCAGTCCGTGCGATTTCTGGAATATCTATTGCAAAACTCGCCAAAGTTAGCAGGTTATCTTGAGAAGGTGCCTTATTATTAATACTGATTATCTCTAAATCTTCTGGAATTTTTACATGATGTTGTTCCAAAATCTGTAGCACTCCGAGCGCAATGGTGTCCGAAGCGATTAGGATGGCTTCGGGCAATGGATCCTTCTCTAAAGATTGCAGCATCTCATTGGCTAATTTTCTCCCACTCTCGATCGAGAATTTCCCGCCTGAAAAAATATATTTCTCTTGTAATAAGTTATAAGAATTTAAATAATGACGAAAATAACTCTCTCTAATATCGCGAGATTCTACTGAGTGATCAGGTGAGAAATACGATCCACCGATAAAACCAATCTTACGATAGCCTTTATCGAGAAACAAACGAATCGCTTTCTTGGTGATATATTCCAGGTCAGGATTGACAGTATCAAATTTATTCTGAAAATGTTGTGCTTCAACAAAGACGCCGTATTCGAAGTTTTTCTCTAGTATTTCAAGGTCAAGCATGCTGAAGGAACCTACCGCAATAAAAGCATCATATGTTCTTAAGTAATGTGGATCTAATTTTCCTTTTCGTAGAATGGTCAGTGAGAAATGTTTGTTTCGGGCAAATTGGTCCAGTTGCTGATGCATTTCTAGGAAATATTCATCTTGAAGTTCCTCATTCTCTGAAATCCAATACAGGAGCAGTACTCTATCGAATGCAAAATTAATCTTCTCGAGTGGATAGCCAAGTTGCATGGCAGTATCAAAAATAATTTTCTTAGATTGTGGCCGAATCGACAAGCTTGGGTCGTTCTTAAACAAGCGAGAGATAGTCGCTGGAGAATAGCCGGAAGCCTTTGCAATATCGTTTAGCGTTACCATTGTATCACCTACTTTTAGTTGAATATCTTAAAAAAAACGCTTTCTATCCCATAGTATAACATAGTGCAAGAGTATGGAAGGGGAGAAAGAATAGGAAAAAGTGAGGATGCTGTGATTAGAGTCTCATGATTGGCTGATATATTTTTGTAAGTGGGGAGGGACTGGCGAGATTATAATGCTTTCTAGTGGGGCGGGGGCAAATTTTATTAAAGAGTAGTTGTTTGAGGCCAATAGTGTCTTCAAGTTTAAATAACTAAGGACACTAGGTGTAAAATATGAAAAATTTGTTACTGAAATTTCACGTGGAGGCTTCGGCAGAAAATTTTTAAGTTTTAACGTGTTGACTGGGCATTTGAGTCGACACGTTAACCCTTCTAACGTGTTAACTCAAACCTCGAGTCGACACATTAGAATTGAATTTTGGCGAAATATGAAGATTTTCAGAGAATATCCCTGGATGTGATGGCGTTTCACATTGAATCCTCACCCAGCCAGTAGGAACTTGTTTTAACGTGTGACTGGGCATTTGAGTCACACATTAGAAGTGGATTTTGGCGAAATGTGAAGATTTGCAGGGAAAACACGAAAATTGGCCTCCTGACACCCAAGCACCCACCCACCTTCACCTCCAAAGCACTATTTACAAAGCAAGCCCCCCAAACTGCACCAATCATTTTATTCCCAATCACACACTTCCAACTCACCATCCCAATCCCTCCACCACCAACTATTTTCCCATCCCCATCATTCATTCACCAAAAAGGCTAAATAGCTAATTTTTAGGGTAAGAAGTCTAATTTAGACGTTCAAACTGAAAACGGTATCAAATAGACTTATAGTGAAGTGTCATGTCGGAAGAACAAACAGTTTAACTGCTCATTTAGAGAAATTGAAGAGAGTTAGTGATGAAGAGGAGCCTTAGATATGAAGTATGAAAACCCAGTAATCCGTGGTTTTAATCCGGATCCAAGTATTTGTAGAGTGGGCGAGGATTTTTATCTTGCGACCAGTACGTTTGAATATTTTCCAGGTATCCCCATTTTCCATAGTCGCAATCTAGTAGATTGGGAACTGATTGGCCACGGCATCAGTCGTCCAGATCAGTTAACTTTATCGAATGAGATGCCCAATGCCCTAGGGCTGTATGCACCAACCTTACGACACCATAAGGGTAGATTTTACTTATTGTGTACGAATGTGTCGACGCGTGATTATGAGTCAGGGAACTTCCTATTATGGACGGACGATATTCATGGCGAGTGGTCAGATCCAATTTGGCTAGATGTGCCAGGCATCGATCCATCTTTATTTATAGATGATGATGGGACCGTTTACTATAACGGGACTCACCAAGAAATCTATGTGTGTGAACTTGATTTAGAAACTGGACAAACAGGTCCACGCGTGAACATTTGGGCAGGTTCAGGTGGTCGTGATCCAGAAGGGCCTCATATTTACAAAAAAGATGGCTACTACTACTTGTTACTGGCTGAAGGTGGTACGACTTACGAGCATATGATTACGATGGCTCGCAGTCGTCACTTAACCGGACCCTATGAGTCATACGAACACAATCCGGTCTTAACCAACCGCTCACTAGCCAATGAGATTCGAGCAGTAGGACATGCAGATTTATTCCAAGATCAACACGGTGCTTGGTGGTCAGTCTGCTTAGGCATCCGTTCCTTACCGGCTTTCCCAGTGCGACATAACTTGGGACGTGAGGTGTCCTTAACACCTGTCACATGGGAAGAAGGCGAATGGCCAGTCTTTGGAAAGAATGGGACATTGGAGACAGAAATCGAAGCTCAATTACCTGCTTCACGCGAGGATAAGACTGACGAACGGCCGGCGAGTTTCAATGATTTAAATTGGACTTACTTATTTAGTAAAAATGACGAGCTGATTAAAGTAACTCAAGATGGGCAGTTAGAATTATTAGGCAATGAGGTTAACCTAGCGAGCCAAGAAGAAATGGCTTGGTATGGCCGTCGTCAAGAAGAATTTAGCTTTACAGCAACCGCAAGTTTGAAGCTACCAGAACTTGAATTGAATCAAGAAGTGGGTATGACTATTTTTATGAATGCTAAGCATCATTACAACATTGCGGTTAAACGACTTGAGACAGGCAATGTCGTCTTCTCTAATTTACAAATTGGTCCACTAAGCGGAGTTCAAGCACAAACTGCTTACACGGGTGAGTCGATTATTCTACAAATTAGTGGGACACCGAAAGATTATCATATGGCTTACGGAACAGATTTAGATAACTTGACGCAATTAGGTCAAGCAGAGGTGAAATATCTAACGACTGAAGTCGGTGGTGCCTTTACTGGCAACTTCCTAGCTCTTTATGCTAGTGGGAATGGTCAGCAGAGTCAAACACCTGTCACAGTCGAGTGGTTTACTTATCAGTAGTTGGAGGGGTTAAGCATGGTTTATGTATGCTTTGATATTGGAGGAACACTCATTAAGCACGCTGTCTATAGTATAGACGGGCAATTACAAGCAAGTGGCGACTACCAAACGCCGCTAAGTTCAAAGGACTATTTTTATCAAAGGCTTGTTGAACAAATTAAACTGTATGAGGAAACTTATACGATTGCCGGGATTGGGCTGAGTATGCCAGGTTTTATTGATCCTAAAAGGGGGCATGCTTTAACGGCTGGGGCTTTATATGAACTGTATGATGAAGATATTCTTGCCGGGATTCAAGCTGGTCTGGATAAAACTTATCCAATGGCGATTGAAAATGATGCAAATTGTGCTGCTTTAGCAGAACAAATGAGTGGTCATGCGGTTGGTCTGGAGAATTTTTTGTTAATTACGATTGGCACTGGTATTGGAGGGGCGATCGTTTTAAATGGTCAACTTTACCGGGGGAATACCTTTAGGGCTGGTGAGTTTGGGCAGATGCATATCGATGTGTCGAAGAATCCTTACACAACAACGCACGAATTAGCGGCCACGAGTGCGCTAGTGAAAGCTTATAAAGTCCACAAGCAATTAGCCGAGAGTGTCCATGTGGATGCCAGAGATATCTTGTCAGAAATGGCAACCAACGCTGCGGTCAAGGAAGTCTTTGATCAATGGCTCGCTTATTTGGCCGCCGTTATTTTTAATGCATCGACTTTCTTTAATCCAGAGAAGATTCTATTAGGTGGTGGCATTAGTGCTAATCCTGATTTGCTTCCTGCCATTGAAGCGCAATTAAATAAAGACCCAAGTTGGGAGGGCATGCGTTGTCAGCTATTGGCTTGTAAATATTATAACGAAGCGGGCTTGCGAGGTGCGTTAGGTCTGATCAAACAAGCAACGGAATTAAGAGAGGAGCATTAAATGTTTTACGATACACTGGATGAATTTCCAAAAGATTTTCTCTGGGGAGCTGCATCGGCAGCCTATCAAGTGGAAGGTGCCTTCGACACAGATGGTAAAGGGCCTTCTATCTGGGATAGTTTTTCAAAAATTCCAGGCAAAACCTTTATGGGAACCAATGGTGATGTAGCGGTTGCTCATTATCACCGTTACAAAGAGGATGTCGCCTTGATGGCAGAGATGGGGCTAAAAGCTTACCGTTTTTCAGTGGCTTGGTCACGTGTCGTTCCAGATGGTGAAGGGCCTGTTAATCCAGCTGGCTTGCAATTTTATATTGACTTAGTAGATGAACTCATTCAACACGGCGTTGAACCTGTGCTGACCCTTTATCACTGGGACTTGCCACAAGCCCTGCAGGATAAATATGGCGGTTGGGAGTCGCGTGAATTGATACCGGCCTTTAAAGAATATTGCCGGATTTTGTTTGAAGCATTAGGCGATAAAGTGAAGTACTGGGTAACCTTTAATGAACAAAATGTCTTTACAGCGATGGGATATCGTTGGGAAAGTCATCCACCAAATGTGTCAGATTTAAAACGGATGTATCAAGCCAATCATGTCATTAATTTAGCGAATGCGGCAGCTATTCAGCTGTTTCATGACTTAGTACCGCAAGGAAAGATTGGCCCAAGTTTTGGCTATGGTCCGACTTACGCTTTGAATGCTCGTCCAGAGAATATTCTGGCAGCAGTCAACAGTCATGAAGCCAATAATCGTTGGTGGATGGATGTTTATTGTAAAGGAACCTATCCTAAATTTATGTATAAACAATTGAGTCGTTTAGGGATTGCACCAGAAGTGACAGCCGCCGATCATGACTTATTAACGAGTGCCAAACCAGATTTCTTAGGGATTAACTACTATCACGGCGGTACTGTTCGTGAAAACCGCATCGAGAATACGAGCGAGACGGATGTAGTGAAGAAAGAGTTCTCTGCCATTGATCCTTACTTAATGCAACCCAAAGAAGAACAAGCACAGTCACCGGAAGTCCCAATGTTTGAAGCCGTGTCTAATCCACATTTGAAAACAACTGACTGGGGTTGGGAGATTGATCCTGTTGGCTTTAGAGTTGCTCTGCGAGAAGTCTATGCAGAATATGACTTGCCTATTTTTGTTACTGAAAATGGCTTAGGAGCCATTGATGTGTTAGAAGAAGACGGTTCGATTCAAGACGATGGCCGTATTGAGTATTTAAAAGCGCATATTTTGGAAGTCCAAAAAGCAATGACAGATGGTGTAGAGATGATCGGTTACTGTGCGTGGTCATTCACCGATTTATTAAGTTGGTTGAACGGCTATAAGAAACGTTACGGCTTTGTGTACGTTAATCGAGATGAAGCCAGTGAAAAAAATTTAGCGCGGATACCTAAGAAGAGTTTCTATTGGTATCAAGACTTGATTGCCACGAACGGCGCAAATCTCAATCAATAAAGCTCAATCAGCAAATCCCAACAATAAATCTCAACTAATAAAGCACAACCAACAAATTTCAACAACAAATAAAGAAAAAAATTAAACCGAAAGAAAGAGGGAATTAAATGAAGTATTCAAATGGTGGATGGTTATTTAAAGACGGCTATGAAGTGAGCTTTCCAGCCCATGTTTATACGACGCGTTCAACGGAAGAGACGCTAATTTTATATGCACCTTTCAAATATACGAGCCATAAAGGCATGTCCTTAGATGGTGGTATGATGACAATTGAAGTGACAGCACCACGTCCAAATATTATTGGCGTCAAAGCCTATCATCATAAAGGTGCGATCAATCATGGACCAGATTTCGAATTGTATAAGGATTTAGTAGAGGCTGAAATTTCAGAAACTGACGAGGCTTATGTCTTTTCGAATGGTGATTTATCACTTGAAGCAAGTAAAGGTGAAGGTTTCAACTTAAAGTTCTTATATAAAGGCAAGTTATTAACTGAAAGTAAACCTCGCGGCCAAGCTTATGTGATCGATGATAAGCAACAAGCACATATTAGTGACCAATTAGAGATTGGTGTTGGAGAATTAATTTATGGCTTGGGCGAGCGCTTTTCACCCTTCGTAAAAAATGGTCAAACAGTTGATATTTGGAACGAAGATGGTGGAACAGGCACGGAACAAGCTTATAAAAACATTCCCTTCTATATTAGTAACCGTGGTTATGGTGTGTTCGTTGACTCGCCGGATAAAGTGAGTTTTGAAGTAGCCAGTGAGAAAGTATCGAAAGTTCAATTCAGCGTGCCAGGCGAAACGATGCAGTATTACATCATTGCGGGGGACGACTTAAAAGAAGTTTTACAACATTATACATCCTTTACAGGTAAACCAGCTTTCCCACCAGCTTGGTCATACGGCTTATGGTTAAGTACATCTTTCCTAACGGACTATGATGAAGAGACGGTCACACAATTTGTGGATGGCATGAGCGAGCGTGATATTCCCTTAGAAGTCTTCCACTTTGACTGTTTGTGGATGGAAGAATTTGAGTGGAGTAACTTTACGTGGGACGAACGTACCTTCCCAGACCCAGAAAAAATGTTAGCTCGCTTGAAAGACAAAGGGCTGAAAATTTGTGTCTGGATCAACCCTTATGTAGGTCAAAAATCACCGATGTTCGAAGAGGGCATGGAGCATGGTTACTTTATTAAACGTGCCAATGGCGATGTTTGGCAATGGGATAAATGGCAAGCAGGTCTGGCAGTTGTCGACTTTACAAACCCAGCAGCTGTCAAATGGTACCGTGACAAGTTGAGTGCTTTAATAGATATGGGCGTGGATAGCTTTAAGACCGACTTCGGTGAGCGAATTCCAGTAGACTGTGTCTATCACGATGGCTCAGATCCACACCGTATGCACAACTACTATACGCAATTATATAACCAAATTGTCTTTGATTTATTAGTTGAACGACGTGGTGAAAAAGAAGCCGTCTTATTCGCTCGTTCAGCCACAGTCGGTGGTCAAAAATTCCCTGTTCACTGGGGTGGTGACAGTACGTCGGATTACCCTTCAATGGCTGAATCATTACGAGCCGGTTTATCCTTCGGGATGAGTGGCTTTGGTTACTGGAGTCATGATATTGGTGGCTTCGAATCAGGCTGTACACCGGATTTATATAAACGTTGGACACAGTTTGGTTTACTATCCTCTCACAGCCGTTACCACGGTAGCTGGGATTATAAAGTGCCATGGTTATATGGGGATGAGGCAGTTGATGTCGCGCGTAAATTTACTAAATTAAAATTAAGTCTCATGCCGTATCTTATTAAAGAGTCGACTTACACGCATGAAACAGGTGTGCCAATGATGCGTTCGATGGTCTTGGAATTCCCAGAAGACTTAGCCACACACACACTCGACCGTCAATACATGCTAGGTGAAGAGTTATTAGTCGCACCGATCTTCAACGAAGAAGGTCACGTTGATTTCTACGTACCTGAGGGCAAATGGACAAATTACTTAACAAATGAAGTGTATGAAGGGCAAAGATTCTATGACCAAACATATGACTACATGACCTTACCACTACTTGTTAAGCCGAATACCCTATTAGCTGAAGGTAATGTGGACAACCAAGCCGAATATGACTATGCCGATGGCGTTACCTTACATGTCTTTGAATTAGCAGAAGGTGCGCAAGCACAAACGGCGATCTATACAAAAGATGGGGACTTAATATCCGAAGTTAAAGCAAGTCGCCAAGACAATACCTTGACGATTGATGCACCAGGCTTAACAAACTTCAATGTCTTGTTGCGTAATATTTCAGATGTTTCAGGTGTTGACGCGCAAGCACACGACCTAGGCGTATTAATCAGTGACCTAGCAACAAACGTCAGCATCACATTAAATTAATTGGGAGGCAGGCATGACAAAACAACTTTTTGATCGAATGATTTTTGGTGGAGATTATAATCCGGGCCAATGGCCGCGTGAGGTTTGGGATGAAGATATGCGCATGTTTAAAAAAGCGCATATTAATTCAGCGACTGTAAACGTCTTTTCTTGGGCGAAATTACAACCTTCTGAAGCAGTGTATGACTTTTCAGAGTTAGATGACATAATGGCAATGCTTGAAAAAGAGAATTATGATATTGTCTTAGGTACATCCACAGCAGCTATGCCTGCTTGGATGTCCCGTAAATATCCAGATGTGAACCGGACCGATTTCTATGGGCGCGAGCATAAGTATGGTCATCGTCACAATCATTGCCCGAACAGTCCAACCTTTCAGAAATATGCGGAGCGTTTAGTCTCCAAAATTGCTGAACGTTACGGCGATAGCCCACACCTTAAAGTGTGGCACATCTCCAACGAATACAATACAGAATGTTACTGTGATAACTGTGCCAAAGAGTTCCGTGTCTGGTTACAGGAAAAATACGAGACAATTGAAGCAGTCAATGAAGCTTGGAACATGGATTTCTGGAGTCATACCTTATACGACTTTGACGACATCGTGCCACCGAACTATTTAGGTGACGGCATTAGTGATACCATGACTGCCTTTGCGGGGCTTGCGGTTGACTATAAACGCTTCCAATCCGATAGTTTACTCAATAACTTTATTATGGAACGTGAAGCCATCCGTCGCTATGACAAAGAAACACCTGTCACGACGAACATGATGGGCGCTTATAAAGGCTTAGATTATTTCAAATGGGCGAAAGAAATGGACATTGTATCTTGGGATAGTTACCCAAGCTATGAACCAGACTGGGCGCATGTGTCGATGATGCATGATTTGATGCGTGGTGTTAAAGACGGCCAAAGCTTTATGTTAATGGAACAAACACCTAGTCAACAAAACTGGCAACCTTATAACTCGCTGAAAGCCCCTGGCCGTATGCGTGTGCAAAGTTACCATACGATTGCCCATGGTGCCGATTCGGTTCAATACTTCCAACTGCGTCGTTCAAAAGGTGGCTGTGAGAAATTCCACGGTGCTGTCATTGAACACGTTGGTCATGAAGACACACGAGTCTTTCGTGAAGTGGCTCAATTAGGGCAGGAATTGGAAGCTTTAGGCGACCAATTAATCGGTGCGCGTTCAGACTCTAAAGTCGGTATTTTATTCGACTGGGATAACTACTGGGCATTTGAATTTACCAGTGGACCCAACGTTGACTTATACTATGTTAATCAAGTCCAACACTACTATAACGCCTTGTATAAAAAACAAGTCCAAGTCGACATCCTCCATATGGATTCAGACTTCTCTAACTATGACGTGATTCTAGCGCCGGTTTTATACATGGTCAAAGAAGGCGTTGCTGAAAAATTAGAAAAATTTGTTGAAGCAGGCGGTAGTTTCCTGACAACATTCATGAGTGGAATCGTTGATCAAAGCGACAACGTGCACTTAGGTGGCTACCCAGGACCGCTACGAAAATTGCTTGGCCTATGGGTAGAAGAAATTGATGCGTTAGCACCTAATGCAGCCAATGCGATTACGAGTGCCTCTGACGCGATCCAGTCAGCCGACTACAAAGGTAGCCTCGTCAGCGACCTGATTCACCTTGAAGGTGCTGAAAGTCTAGCGAACTATGATAGCAATTGGTATGCCGGCATGCCAGCAGTTACAAAACATCATTTTGGTAAAGGGACTGCCTACTATATCGGCACCCAGGCAGATGACGATTTAACGGCACACGTCGTTCAATTATTATTAAATGACCAAAACATTGCGACATTAGAAGATGTACCAGAAGGTGTTGAAGTGACGGCTCGCCGCAAAGATGGCACAGAGTTTGTCTTTATCATGAATCACAATGACACAGCCATCAGCACAAACTTAGCCTATGAAGGTTACACAGACCTATTGACAGGCGAACAGTTAACAAACGATTTAGAATTAAAAGGCTTCGATGTAAAAATCGCTGTCAAAGACAAGTAATTCCCGGTCTCATTAGGCCACTAAATATTTTTGCGAATACACACACACAGCAAATACCCGCTACAGCTTTCTCCCCAAGGAAGCTGTAGCGGGTATTTTGTGGTCTTTCTGTCTTTTTAATGGTGGCCAAGCAAAGGAAACGCGAAAGCTAGCGGACTATTTTGCCTGTGGCTTACTTAGGAATTTGGTCTTTGGTTAAGTCATTATGGAAGACTTTGCCGCTGCGCTCGTATAAAACGTCCTTGACGCCGAGGCGGTGGTTGGCCAGGCGGGCCAGGGCGAAAAAGTAATCCGAGAGGCGGTTGAGAAATTTCTGGCAGGCAGGGTTGATGGCCTGCTTTTGCTGCAGCGTCACGGTGCAACGCTCAGCGCGTCGAGTGACAGTGCGGGCCAAATGAATCAGGGCCGCCAGCGAACTTCCGCCGGGCAAAATGAATGATTCGATAACCGGTGGGATGTCGCTGTAAGCATCAATGCGACTTTCGAGCCAAGTCACGTGCTCACTCGTCATGCGAAAAGGGTAGCGCTCAGAAGCTCCAGGCGTCGCCAAATCATTGCTGCAGTCAAACAGATATTGTTGGATCGCCATAATTTCAGTCTGCAGCTCCGGCCACAGATCGCCGTGAGCAGCCACCATGCCGAGAATACTGTTCAATTCGTCGACCGTCCCATAGGCTTCGACTTGCGCACTGTTTTTATGGACAGATTTTCCGCCAATAATTCGGGTCGTTCCATGATCACCCGTTCGTGTGTAAAGTTGCATCATTCTTCCTCCTTGCTTTGCTATAAAAAAAGCTAGACCACTTTGAAAAGGGTCTAGCGAGAGTTTACTTAGTTGACTCTACAGGCCACAACGTAACTGAGCGTTACAATTGATACATGTGTTACAGCCGCCGATATCTTCTACGACACCTTGGCGACAGATAGGACACGTATCGCCCACTTCTGAACCGTAAACCACGTCATCTGTATGACCTTTCGTTAAGTAATGTTCTGTTTCAGCTAATTGAACTAATTGACGCAATTCGTTTTTATCATCGACAATGCGCGTTTCTTCCATTTCGAATAATTCGATGTGATCCACTTCGTTTTCTTCCGCGGCTAGAGTGAGGACTTGTGAGTCACGGGAACCGTCCACATAAACCGTTCCACCTTTAGCGCCACCTTTATAAAGTCTTTCGTATACTTTCTCAACTTGAGAAACAGTATAACCTTTAGGGGCATTAACCGTTTTAGAAATCGAGCTATCCACCCAATATTGAATGGTGGTTTGTGTATCAACGTGAGCTTCGGGAGCTAATTCCATCGCTGAAATGAAGTACTCCGGTAAATTGTTTTCATCCACTTCAGGATGAGCAGTTAAATATTCAGAAACGATATCCGCATTCACTTCAATGAATTTACCTAGACGACCACTTCTGAAATATTTAAAGGCAAAATAGGGCTCTAAACCAGTCGCTACGCCGACCATTGTTCCTGTACTACCTGTTGGCGCAACAGTCAGTAAATGAGAGTTACGGATACCATGTGCTAAGATCCCTTCACGGATGTGAGCAGGCATTTTTTGCATGTAGCCAGTTTCAACGAAGCGTTGACGTAATGCTTGTGTTTCTTGGTCGGTTTCACCAATTAAGAATGGGAAGCTGCCTTTTTCTTTGGCTAATTCAATCGATGTTTCGTAAGCTGTAATGGCCATAGTCTCAAAGACGTCGTTAACGATTTGGTTACCTTCTTTTGAACCGTATAGGCTCTGTGTATAGATCAATAAGTCAGCCAAGCCCATCACGCCTAAACCAATACGACGTTCACCTAGCGCTTGTTTTTGGTTAGCTTCTAAGAAGTAAGGCGTCGCATCGATGACGTTATCTTGCATACGCACACCAACACGAACGGTTTCTTTTAATTTCTCAAAATCTACCGTGTGATTTTCTTTATCGGCCATGTTGGCCAAGTTGACAGCTGCTAAGTTACACACAGAATAAGGTGCTAAAGGTTGTTCCCCGCAAGGATTTGTTGCGACAACTTTTTGACCGTATGCTTTAGCATTGGTGTCTTTGTTGGCATTATCAATAAAGAAGATACCAGGTTCAGCTGAGTAAGTCGCACAAATATTGATTAACTTCCATAATTCACGGGCACGAATTGTACGGTAAGTTTTAACCGCGTAACCGTCTGTTTCCCATTCACGTACGTCACCAACCACTGGCCAGTCCGTGTTATAAGCTGACATTTCTTCCTTAGAGTAGTTTTCAACATCTGGGAATCTTAATTGCCAGTCAGCATCTTCTTCGATGGCTCGCATGAAGTCATCCGTTAAAGTCACTGAAATATTCGCTCCAGTCAAGAAGTCTGGATTATGGACGCTATAAGTTCCGCCATCGCGAATTTTAGCTTCGGCTTCCGCAATGTTGCTTTCAGTGAAACCACCACGACCTGGGAAGTTTTTATAACGTACAATATTTTCAAACATTTCAATTTCTGACATTGAGAAAGGTGAGAATTTTAACTTTTCTTCTGCCAGGCGTTGAATTTGTTCGTCTTTGGATTGTTCAATCAAGTAACGTAACACTCGAGGATTTTGCATTTTTGAGATAATAAATTCAATAATATCTGGATGCCAATCTGCTAGCATAATCATTTGGGCACCGCGACGGCTACCACCTTGCTCAACCAAGTGCGTTAATTGCGCGATATCATCCAACCATGAAACTGAACCAGAAGATTTACCATTAACCCCACGAGCTAGGGTATTACGTGGACGTAAAGTTGAACCGTTCGTCCCCACCCCACCACCACGTGACATGATTTCCATCACTTCTTTACGGTGATCTGAAATCCCTTCGCGTGAATCCGGTACGAAAGGCATCACATAACAGTTAAAGTAAGTCACATCTGTTTCTGAACCAGCTCCGTATAACACACGACCAGCAGGCACAAAGTTCATGCTCATTAATTGCTCGTAGAATTTATCAAAGGACGTTGCACGGTCTGCTTGGGTTGTTTCTGTCGCTGCTAAACCACGGGCATTTCTTTTAGCGATTTGTTCATAATAAACTTCTAAAGGCTTATCCAAAGTGTCAATATGACGGGTCACAAGACCGCTTTCTTTTTCTTGTGTCTCTTCTAAAGAACCACGGTATTCTTCTTCTAACCAAATCACTGCTTCATTGCGTTCGAAATTTAACTGTTGAACAATCCCAATCCCGCGTGCAGGATATTTAGGATCTGCTTTAACCGTTAACACAACTAAATCGCCAGGAGCTAAAGTAGTTTTGGCCGAATCTTTAAAGGCGTAACGATCGAGCATCACCATACGCGAAACACCTTTATGCGTAATTTGCATGTCATCGGTCATCGGAAAAATCTGAGGAAACTGTTCAATATCTTTGTTTAATTGAGCTTGATCCCACTCAATGTATTTTTTAATTTCTGTAGCCATCCTATCATTACCCCTTTATTTACTGAAATATCAACTTTAAGACAACAACGTGTATTCTTATAGATGAATTGCCATATATTGTGTTAAAAGAAAAGAACCACCACAATATATGGTGGTTCATTTGTCATCTAGTTTAAACTAAATCAATCTGATTAGCTAGTCTAACACACAATTTATACAATTACTTAACTATTAAAAGTTTAGAAAAACAAACACATACTCTAGTTGCTTAAAAAATCGTCTGTCTTATAATGACTTAACTTAATTAGTCTAACATCGAAACTATTAACTTACTAGGGGGAAAATTGGGTAAATAAAAGACCCGTGTAAATGTTCGATGCCATCACTGAAACAGTGAGTTTTCAGGCGTCTTACATTTGCACGGGTTGGAATAAAAATTAAGTTAACCTATGTAATATTAAGAGAAGAACTCTTTAATATCTTCAGAAACAACCACTTCACCAGCTGTTTTCTCTAAAATTTCTTCCACAGTTACGCCAGGAGCGTGTTCTGTTAAGTAGAATTTACCGTCTTTGATTTCAAAAACTGCTAATTCAGTGATCACCATGTCAACTGCATTGGCTGCAGATAATGGTAAAGTACACTCAGTTAATAATTTAGAGTTACCTTTTTTATCAGTATGTTGAATTGAAGCAATAACTTTTTTAGCGCCAACTAATAAATCCATCGCGCCACCCATACCTGGAGCCATTACACCTGGAACCATCCAGTTAGCAATGTTACCAGCTTGGTCTACTTCTAATGCACCTAAAACAGTGACATCAACGTGTCCACCACGAATAATTGCAAATGAAGTTTGTAAATCAAATGTTGAAGCACCAGGTAATAAAGTGATTGGTGCGCCCCCTGAGTTACCATAGTCTGGTGTTAATGTGTCTTTTGTTGGTGTAGCACCAAAACGAAGCGCACCATTCTCTGCTTGTAAAATAACGTTTACGCCGTCAGGAATATAATTTGCTGAAGCGTTAGGGATACCAAAACCTAAGTTAACGATATCTCCATCTTTAAATTCTTGTCCAATACGACGAGCAATCAATTCTTTTGGATTCATTATTATGCTTCTCCTCTCAACATATTGTTTCTACCCCATAATTCACGGTAGTAGTCGTAACGTTCTTCTTCAGTTTGACCTTGAACAATATAGTCTACTAAGATACCAGGAACTGTTACATCCGTTGGTGCGATGTCGCCAACTTCAATAATCTCATCAACTTCCGCAATAACAATCTTAGAAGCTAAAGCTAATTCAACAGAAATTGATTTAGCCGTACCAAAACTATATAAGTTACCATATTTGTCCGCTTTATTTGCTTTAATAAAGGCAACATCTAGGTTAACGGGATCATAGATTAAGTATTCTTGACCATTACGTACAATTTTGTCTTGCTTTTCTTCTTGTAATGTACCGATACCAACTGGAGTGACAACGGCACCAAGACCTGCGCCACCTGCACGAATCATTTCAACAACAGTTCCCATTGGAACGTAATCTACTTCGATTTCACCCGCTAAAAATTGCTTGTTGAACGCTTTTGACGTTCCAGTATGAGCGCCGACAAATTTTTTGATTTGACGGTTTTCCGCTAATTTACCCACATCGTGCTCTTCACCTGGATAACCAGTTACTGGTTGTACTAAAGTTAATTCGTTAGTTCCGGCTTCTACTAAGCCATTAATTAATTCAATCGGTGTCGATACACCTAAGAAACCTGAAGTACCTAAAGAATCACCTTGTTTAACTTTAGCTACGGCTTCTTGGACAGTAATAATCTCTGCCATGAGTTTTCCCCCTTATAAAAAGTTTATATTTGGCCTTTAAATAAAATGACGCATAACGTCAGCGCTTACAATAAACATTCTATGTTGAAACATAAAAATCTGCCACCATCGAAAATTAAAGCGTACTATAAGCTATTCTTATAACTTTTCGAACAAAATAAACCCAGCAATCAAACGGTTCTGATAATGTTGGTCAAAAGACTTCTCAAAAGCGATCCTTTATTGTATAATAGTCAAAGAAAGTCAATGTTAGTGAAAAAGGAGGGGTAACTTTGTCGCAACGTAACATGTCGGACATTATCGAAGCGTATCTAAAAGGTTTTTTACGTAATAATGAGCAATTAGAAATAAAACGCAGCGATGTAGCCGAACGCTTTGACTGCGTCCCTTCACAAATCAATTATGTCATTAATACGCGCTTTACCCAAGAACATGGTTACATGGTCGAAAGTAAACGTGGTGGTGGAGGCTACATTCGCATATTTAAAATTCGTGTCGTGGATGAAGTGGATCACATTGACCAAATGATTGAATTAATTGGTAGCCAAATCAATCAACGAAATGGCATCAATTTGGTTGAGACGTTGATAGATTCTGGTATAATTACTCAACGTGAAGGTACCTTGATTTTATCGGTCATAGAAAAATCAGTATTGCACAGTATCTCAAGCCAAGAACAATCTGCCAGAGCCATGTTGCTCAAAACTTTCTTAGTACAACTAAGATATACAATAAAGTAAGAGGTGAAATGAATGTTTGAAGAACTATTTACAGAGAGTGCCCGTCAAGTCATGATATACGCAGCTGAACAAGCGTATTATTTAAGACATCAAGCGGTAGGCACAGAACATATTCTTTTAGGACTAGCCCGTGAAGAACAAGGAATTGCTGGAAAAGCTTTACGCGAGGTGGGTGCCGACTATCAATCACTATTGATGGAGCTTGAAATAATTCATGGCAAAGTCGTGAATCCGCGCGTCGAAGGCGAAATCGTCATTCCTTATTCACCTAGATCTAAAAAGATTATTATGAATGCATCTAATGACGCCAAACGTCTAGGTGCACCAAAAGTTGGCACAGAACATCTACTATTAGGTATGTTAAAAGAAGAAATTTTAGCAACAGTCTTATTGAAAAATTTAGGCATTAATATAAATGAATTACGCAAAAAAATCTATGAATTAATTGGTATTAATGGCAATAACGAGCGTGCTCAAATGGGTAACAAACGTGGCAATGGCCGCCAAAGAGGTCAACAAGCCGAAACAAGCCAAACACCAACATTAGATTCTGTTGCGCGCGACTTAACACAACTCGCTCGTGATGGCAAACTCGATCCAGTTATTGGTCGTAAAAAAGAAATCCGTCGTATCATCCAAATCATTAGCCGTCGTTCGAAAAACAACCCAGTCCTCGTAGGAGAACCTGGTGTTGGTAAAACAGCGATTGCTGAAGGCTTAGCCCAAAGAATGATTGACGGCGAAGTACCAGAAGATATCGCAAGCAAACGCTTGATGATGTTAGATATGGCATCTTTAGTCGCAGGTACGAAATATCGCGGTGAGTTCGAAGAACGTATGAAGAAGATTATTGAAGAAATTGCAGCCGATGGCCAAGTGATTCTCTTCATTGATGAATTACACACATTAATCGGCGCAGGTGGTGCAGAAGGTGCAATCGATGCATCTAACATCTTGAAACCTGCACTAGCACGTGGAGAAATCCAAACAGTGGGTGCAACAACTTTAGATGAGTACCAAAAGTACATTGAAAAAGATGCTGCTTTAGAACGTCGTTTCTCAAAAGTTCAAATCGATGAACCAACACAAGTCGAATCTATTCAAATTATTGAAGGTCTGAAAAGCAAGTACGAAGATCACCATAAAGTTGAAATTACAGACGAAGCAGTTCAAGCAGCCGTGAAATTAAGTGCACGTTACTTAACAGAGCGTCGTTTACCAGACAAGGCCGTTGATTTAATTGATGAAGCAGCAGCAAAAGTGCGTATCGACGAGTCGATCGTATTATCGTCAGTTGCCAACCTTGAACGTCAATTAGTCGAAGTATCTAAGAAAAAAGAAAAAGCAATTCTTGATCGTAATTTTGAACAAGCAGCTGAATTACGTCAAGAAGAACAAGCAATCGAAACTAATATTCAAAAAGCGACCGAGCAAGAAAAAGACGGTGAATTAGTGAAACATTTAGTGGTGAATGCAAATCACGTGGCAGAAGTCATTGCTTTATCAACAGGTATTCCAGTTAACCAAATGGAATTGGCTGAATCCCAACGATTAGTCCATCTAGAAGCTGAACTACATGAAAGTGTAATCGGCCAAGATAAAGCTGTTCAAGCTGTCGCTCGCGCGATTCGTCGTGCACGAAGTGGTTTGAAGAGTCCCAAACGTCCAATCGGTTCATTCTTATTCCTGGGGCCAACAGGTGTGGGTAAAACGGAATTAGCGAAGACACTTGCTCATTCAATGTTTGGTAGCGAAGATAACATGATTCGTGTTGATATGTCAGAGTACATGGAAAAACACAGTGTTTCTCGCTTGGTAGGTTCACCTCCAGGTTACGTCGGCTATGACGAAGCGGGGCAATTGACTGAGAAAGTTCGTCAAAAACCATACAGCGTCATTCTATTAGATGAGGTTGAAAAAGCCCATCCGGATGTTTTTAATATTTTGTTACAAGTATTTGATGACGGTCATTTAACAGACGGTAAAGGACGTCGCGTAGACTTCCGTAACACAATCATAATTATGACATCAAACTTAGGAGCAACCGCCTTACGTGACGAGAAGTCAGTTGGTTTCGGTGCAGTCTCTTATAAAGATGATCATGATGCAATGGAAAAACGAATCCTTGAAGAAGTGAAACGTGCTTTCCGACCAGAGTTTTTAAACCGTATCGACGAGACAGTTGTCTTCCATGCGTTGACGAAAGAAGAAATTCGCGAAATCGTCAAACTTCAAGCGCAAGAAATTATTCACCGCTTGAATGAGCTTGAAATTGAAGCGCGCGTAACGGATACTGCCGTAGATATTATCGCAGAAGCGGGTTACGATCCAGAATATGGAGCGCGTCCAATCCGCCGTGCCATCCAAAAACAAATTGAAGATGAGCTGAGCGAAATGATGCTGCGAGGCGACATTGAGCTAGGTGATAGTATCACCATCGGTGGCCGTTCAGGTAACATTAATATCAATAATCGTTCGAAACAAAGTTCTAAATAATTAATCTAAACATCAAAGCTTCCTCAAGGCGAATGGTCTTAGAGGGAGTTTTTGTATAGAAACGCAAGAAAAGAGTAAGTGTTTTAAATAGAGGTCTGATAGGGTGTGTGTTATAATTTAATTATAGAAAAATTTAATTTTTTGAAAGTAGGAGGAACAAAGATGAATAGAAAAGGATATATTGCGACGGTTTTACTAGGATCAGCTGCTACAGTGGCTGGATTAGCAGCTTATGTTTACATGAATGATTCAGCACGTGAAAAAGTAGAAGGCATTATTAATCGTGAAAAAGCAAAATCATTTGTAAAACATACTTTAAACGGATCAGATGCCCTTGTTTCAGCTGTTGATAATTTGGATGATGCAGAAATCAACACTTTAATGAAGTTTGCGAATCAAGCAGGCAGCTTAAAGGATAAAACAGGCGATGCGTTTAGTGAAATTATTGATCGTGCGAAAAAGGTAACTTCGGACGCGACATCAAAAGTTTCAGATTACTTCGACTAAGCAAATAGAAAAAGAACCGTGACTAGCGCTGACTAATTAGCGCTAGGCACGGTTTTTTGTGTACCTATAAAGTCTGAAAATTCTCTCATATCATGACGACTCGAGCGACGGATTCTGGAATATGTCTCACATCCTTGTTACTTTCGCGATGATGTGACGCACACAAGAAGGGAAACAAAAGCTATTCTCACACAGCCCTTGCAAAGCTCACACACACCTACATTCAATACATCTTTCTATATACAAGCCACAAAAACAAAAGGTGTCGCTCATCGCGATTTGCGACGATTAAAAATTAAAGCACAGAGATCTTTTATAATCGTCAGGAATGCGAGTGACTGACACCTTATTGTATTTAATTGAGTGCCAAGTAGCAGATAATTAAGTCAGGCAAATGTTGTAAGTTAAAACCAGTCTCTTTAGTAAACTTGTTCATGCGGTAGGTCAAGGTGTTGCGATGAACGAATAAAGCGTCCGCAGCTTGCGTTAAGTTTCCGCGACGCTCGAATAAAGTCCGGATTGTCGCCTCGTATTCAGAATTAGTTAAAATTTGTTGACGTAAATTCGATAGGATTGGCTGTTGAAGCGTTGCTTCATGGCCAATATAAGTTAAGAGACTATCGGATAAAAATTGGATATGATTAAAAACTTCCGACTGAAGCGCCTTATCAAACAAGGCTTGCTCATTTTCATATAACGTTGGCAAGGCCTGTGATACAGTATGAATTTGACCAATAATCCCTCTTGTGGATAACTCAAAATCATCATCTAATGTATTCACGAGGCCCGTGATTTGCGTCATAGCATCGTTTTCTAACTTATCTGAGTCTAGAATGACTAACATGCGTCTTTCGTTCAGCTGAATAACTGTTACGACAGCATCAATTGCATTCGTCAAGGTTTCTCGCCACATCGCATAATCAAACGCATCGGGGCGTTTATAATAATCAAACTGAAGCATCCGAATATGTTCCACACCCGTCGGCATATTCGGATGCTTATGAACTAAAAATTGATACCAACTTTCTTCCAAGTGGGTGGTCAGAAAGTTAGGACTCGCATCGATCGTTTTTTGAGAAAAAATCTTTAACAATTGGAGTTGAGAAGCGTCTAAATCACGAAGAGGAATATAAAGACTGTCCTCATCACAAAGAAAGTGAAAATACTCATCACTATTCGGCACTTTTTTTGGCTTATGCAAACTATTTGGATAGATATTTTTTAATGAATCAATCATATATGTTGTCCTTTCGAGAAACTAAGGTCTTGTCTCTACTAGTTTAACATTTACACTGAAGGCTCGACAAGCATTCCAAGCATCAGACATGCTACAATAAGTGTAAAGAGATCAAATATTTAGAAAAAATAGGTGAGTGAATGATAACAGCGGAAGAATTAAGCGAAAAGGACAGACTGGAACATGAGCGGTGGATGCGTGCCGCCCTGGATGAAGCGGTAATGGCAGGGGAGAAAGGCGAGGTGCCAATCGGGGCAGTCATTGTCAAAGACGGCGAAATCATCGCCAGAGCCCATAACTTACGCGAGCTGAGCCATAGTGCGGTCGGACATGCCGAGATCCTTGCGATTCAAGAGGCCAACCAAGCGCTGAATGCTTGGCGACTGGAAGAAGCGACCCTCTATGTGACGCTCGAGCCATGCCCAATGTGTTCCGGTGCGTTGATTATGTCGCGTGTTGAGCGTGTCGTATATGGGGCGCCGGACCTTAAAGCGGGTTGTGCCGGCACTTTGATGAATTTATTGGCAGACGAACGTTTTAATCACCAACCGGAAGTAGTGGAAGGGATTTTGCGCGAGGAGTGTGGGCAGTTATTAACAACGTTCTTCCAATCGCTGCGCAAACGCAACAAAGAACGCAAACAGTTGAAGAAAGAAGCGGCTGACGAAGCCTAAAAAGACTTGTGCTGTGCATAAGTCTGTGATTTAGTGGATAACTTTTACTTAAATGACTGCTTAATAAAAGTTACGCACAGATGTTCTGTTCATAAGTGCATGTTTATGCACAGTTTGTGCATGGAACTCAAGGCGAAACAGGGGGAATTGCTAGTTGGTGGCTTTCAACAAGTGGATAACGATTGTTTGGAAACAAATACTCCCCTCATAAATCTATGTTTTACAAATAAATTTTACTGTGCTATAATACTAATTGGCAATGGTTGAGTCACGAATCGAGTCAGGACCGGAAGGTAGCAGCTATAAGTGACGATACCATGTGCCATTTTTTTTTACTTAACATTAAACATAACGCGACGATCTACGCTTTCTTAAAGCTAAATCGTCGCGTTTTTCTTTTAATACTTTTTCTTAGGGTGTTTATCGATAACAGCCGGATTATTTGCGAGTACTTTTTCGCCTGCTTCACTCAAGTAGTAACCACGCAAGGTAAATTTTTTCGCCAACTCTTCCTCTGTATAAGCTTCACGGACGGCTTCTATTAATTCATCTTTTTTCATCTTAGAAAAACCCGTCACGCTTTTATCCTTCAACCACTTCTTCAAGAGCGGTGCAGTCATATAAGTTAGTGATTCTTTAGCTGTCATCACCATTACCAAGCCATCTTCAATTAAGTCTTCGATATCTGCTTTGGCATCAATCCCATAATCATATTCGAAATATTTGGAAATAACCGTCGTGTTGTCATAAGTTCCAAATTGAACACGCCATAAAATAATCATATGTCCTGGTAAGTAGCCTTCAGGTGTTTTGACCATATTACGTTTAGGGACTGCTTCACCAGAGCTCATGGCAGCCTTGTCTAACCATAACGCTAAATCACGCTCGGGTGATATGTAAGGCATGTGTTCGTGGTTAGCATAAAGTTCCTTCAAACGCTGAATGTCTGCGGCGCTCCCATTTAATTTAGAAAAATCAGTTTCCTTCATATAAAGCTACCTCCTCTAATCTATCTGAAAATAGTATACCATAGGCGCTTAGCGGACTTCAATTTGTGAAGTGCCAAGAAGACATATGGTATAATAGTGAGCATTGAGACGTCACAATGGGTGAGCGTTGAGATTTTCAAGTAGACCATAATAGACGGCTGGAGATGGGAGTAATGGCTTGTTACTGGGAATTTATTCGAAGGTTGCGGTGGATGGGCGGTTTGAGGGGGTGGGCGCTTGCTTGGGTCGCTCTTTTTTCTGGGGCCTTATTTTGCCTGTGTCGTGGTAATGTGTTTGGAAGTTCGTTATAATTAGGTCAAGTTTTTATTTTCAGGGAGGGTTTAAGCATGAGTTATCAAGCACTTTATCGAGTTTGGCGGCCACAGAATTTTGATCAGTTAGTGGGTCAGGGTATGATCGCTGAGACTTTGAAAAATGCGATTAAAAATGAGCAGTTGAGTCATGCTTATTTGTTCACGGGTCCGCGTGGGACGGGGAAGACGAGTGCGGCGAAAATCTTGTCGAAGGCGGTCAATTGTCCAAATCAGGTGGATGGTAATCCTTGTAATGAGTGTGAGTTGTGTCAGGGGATCACGGCTGGTCAAGTGAGTGACGTGATTGAGATTGATGCGGCGAGTAATAATGGGGTCGAGGAGATTCGTGATTTGCGTGATAAAGTGCGTTATGCGCCAACGCAAGCTTCTTACAAGGTTTATATTATTGATGAGGTTCATATGTTGACGACAGGTGCTTTCAACGCTTTATTAAAGACGTTGGAGGAGCCGCCAGCTCAGGTTTTGTTTATTCTAGCAACGACGGAGCCACATAAAATTCCGGCGACAATTCTGTCACGGACGCAGCGGTTTGATTTTCAGCGTTTGAAGGATCGCGACATTATGTCGCATATGGGGCATATTCTCGATGAGTATCAGGTGGATTATGAGGAGGAAGCTTTGGCAATTATTGCGCGTGCGTCCAATGGTGGGATGCGCGATAGCTTAAGTTTGCTGGATCAGGCTTTGTCTTTCAATAATGAAGAGTTAATGACACAAACGGCGCTGCAGGTGTCGGGAAGTTTTGATCAGATGACGTACGTGAAGTATATTCTGTCTTTATATGAACGTGAGGTTGAAGCGGCTTTGACGATTCTCGATGAGCAATTGCAGTCGGGTAAGCAAGCGAGTCGTTTTATTGAGGAACTGATTCTATTTAGTCGTGATGTCTTGTTGACGATGCATTCGTCGGCGAATAAGACTTTATTGAGTGATGCTGAGTTACAACCATTGCGTGATAGTGTGCCAGGAAGTTTCTACTATACGTTAATCAACGGCCTGAATGAAGCGCAAAATCAAATGCGTTTTTCAAATCAGCCAGATTTATATTTGGAGGTTATGACGGTCCAGTTGGTGGAGCAACCTGACTTGCAAGTGACGACTGGTTCTGGTGTTGTGGCTTCGGCGGGCGCTGAGGCTGCTGGAAGCGAAGCGGTTCAAGCGATGCAACAAAGAATTGCGGAATTGGAAGAGCAAATGTCGCAAATGTATCAACAACTGAAGGGGACCCAACAACAATTGGAGCGTGTTAGCGAAGGGAAAACAGAGCGTCTGTCGGTAGCGCCTCTTAATGAAGGAGAGGCTGCTGGTGGTGGAAGGGGTGGTTCTGGTTCTGGAGCGGCTGAGGTCGTTAAGCAAGACGAGCCTTTAACACCACGTCCACGTCCAAAGGTACCGCAAATGGTTTACCGTTTACGATTACAGCAAGTGTACGACGTTTTAAATGTGGCAACGCGTCAGCATATTATGGCGATCAAGCAACAGTGGAGTGTGATTTTAAACGAATTATCTCCGCAACACCGAGCGAAGTTAATGGCAACACAGCCATTGGCAGCAGGCCCTAATCGGGTGTTGATTAGCTTTGATAATGAGCAGATGTGTGGTTTGGTTCAAAATGATGCCATGTTGAAGCAATTGCTAGAGAATATTACAAGTGAAAAACTTGGTGAATCAACGAAGTTAGCCTTTATTTTATCGAGAGAATGGCAAAAAGAGCGCCAAAACTATAAAATCCTTCACGATCGTAACAATGGTCAGCCAGTGATTTTAGAAGGGCAAGACGACGATGATGATAATGATAAGGCTGCTTATGTTGCTGAAGAAGCTGCACTTGAAAAGCCAGCCATCAATGAGGCTGACTCTAACGGTGCTGCTGCGAATGCTCGTGAGAGTGGTCAGGCTAAAGCAAACACGGACTCTGAATCCAAAACTCAAGTGAGTGGTCAAGCTAAAGCGCCAGTGGCGAAACCTTCGCTTCCTACAATGCGAGATATGACGCACAACATTGTCCAAACCGCTCAAACGGCTTATGATAAGGCCCATTCTGATGCGGATCAATACGTGGATCCTTCGCTCGAAGCAAGTGATCCAGAAGCATCAGGGCAAACCGGTCAGCCAGAACGAGAAACTTTAGCGAGTGGATCGTCTCAAGTTGGTCGAGAACTGGATACCAACAATGACGTCGCCTTGTCTGAAAACGAAGAAGTTGAAGTGCCGCCAGTGATTTCTAAGGCACTCGAATTATTTGGTGAACGAGTGAATATCATTCATGAAGAAATACCGATGGAAGAATAAAAAAAACGAACTACAGGCACAATAGGACAGCACATCTACTCGGCTTTTCAGTCGGTAGACGTGCTGTTTTCTGATTATATGAGTGAAAATTATGGGGTGAGCTTCTAGTTAAGGATAGCTAGCGACTATGAAGCGGTTATAGTAGTGCGCGAGCAGGTGAATCGCCGTTCGCGACCTTCGCGAGCAGAAAAAGCAAACAATTCTGACAATGTACCTTAGCTTTATGAGAGGACTTGTCATTTGCCCCCCCAAAAAAAAAGTGTCGTTCGTCTAGTCTCAAGACGATTAAAAAAAGAGCCGACCGCTCTTCTATAATCGTCAGGAACGTGAGTGACTGACCGCTTATTTGTTTCGGTTAATAAGCATGAGAAAACGCGTGTCAGCGAATGACACGCGTTCTTCGCCTTCTTTAGTTTATCTGCAATAAGCATAGCTGGTATATTTTTAGCGGTGGGGATCCTTTTCGAAATCACGGTCTAAATTGATAGGATCTTTACTTAATGAATTCTCATTGTTAATCTCTTTTAATGGGACATCCAACCCATCGGGGCTATGGTAATTTAAGTCTTCACTAGCAAAACTACCGCCTCGTTCGATGCGATTATCAGAATCGGTCGGAATCTGTGGTTCATCGACGGTCGCTACTTCGACAGTATTATCAATCATAAGACGGAACTCTTCTTCAACTAATAAAAGAACCTCACCTAAAGCAAGGGCCGATCGATAACCATCGAAATCGATCGCAGCCTCGTTAGCGTCTTCTTCTGATTGGAACATGCCGACAATACGATCCCATAGGCTCGTTTCTTCTTTATCATCTGCATCAGCCAATTCGCTCCCATTTACTACTTTAAAGTCTGTTCTAGTTTCATCACTCAAATCTCGCTCAGCACCTAAAATAATCGCCAGACGAGGCACACCAAGATCCACCAATTGATTCGCAACCGTTTCTGCAGCGTCCAACGTTTTAAAGCGATCAAATACAAATAAATCCTTCATTTTCCTCACTCCTTTTCTTTAACTTAAGGTTAGTGGAAAGTGGCTCCCAATTCAAAAGGAAAGGCTTGGTGCACGTATAACTTATGGAAATGTTTAAGATTAGGAAAAGGCCAAGAGCGCCCTAATAAAAGCGGCGCTTATAAATAGCTAGACTGATTTAGTTCACTCTGAGTTTGGTATCGCCTGTGCGAATCACATCCAGTGTGGCGTCTAATGGGCTATCAATTAAATTTCGGACCGCTGTATCTGTGTAGTAAGCAATGTGTGGTGTGTAAATGATTTGTGGATGTGAGATGAGACGTTGGAAAACGGGATCTAACATTTCACGACCACGCCAGTCAACAGGCACATAAGGCGCTTCGCCGTCGTAAACGTCAAGCGCTGCTGCGACCAAATAACCTGCTTCTAGGGCAGTGAATAATGCTTCGGTATGAACAATCGGGCCGCGGGCCGTATTGATTAAGATTGCGCCTGGCTTAAATTGTTTGAATAAGTCGAGCGAGAATTGTTGGTAATTCTGTGGAGTAGCAGGCATATGAATCGTGACAATGTCGGCTAGTTTTATGGCTGCTTGGAGGGAGGATTGGAATTCCACTAAGTCAGCAAATTCTTCGCGTGGTTCGATATCATAAGCTACAACACGCGCTCCAAAGCCACGGTAAATGCTAGCGACTCTTGAACCAATCCGGCCGACACCGATCACGGCTACTGTCATTTCCTGGATGACACGTGAACGAATCGCTGGCATCCAACGAAAATCTTGTTCAGCCACTTTGGTTTGAATTAGCTCGGTTTTTCTCACCAGGTTCAAAGCTGCAGTCACAGCATATTCAGCAATCGATTCAGGTGAGTAACTTGGCACATTGGAAATGATGAGTTGATTGGCGTTGGCAGCTTCTAAGTCATGCATTTCAAAGCCAGCACTGCGTTGAGCCACTTGCTTGATGCCGTAGCTTGCTAGCGTTGAGTAGAGACTGACGTCAAGGTCAGCAACTTGGGAAATGGTCACACCGTCGTAACCTTTAGCTAAAGTGACAGTGTCCGGGGTTAAATTAAGCTTTGTATAATCAACCCGAACGTCATTTTTTAAAGACCAAGCCTCTACCATTGCAATCTCTTCATCACGTACACCGTATAACATTATTTTCACCACAATATTTTACCTCCAATGAGCAAACGCGCTACTCTCTCTTTTCTTTCTGTTTAAGTATAGAAGTCACTTTTCGCTAAGTCAACACAAGTGTTAAAGTTAGGTTAAAAACACGCCTTTAAGTTAGAAGATGATGAGTTATATTTTGTCCGGGGAGACGAACATCTTTTGGTTATTTACCTATAGATATGCTAAAATGATAATAGCTAAAAAGATTAAAGGAGTTTTATAAATGGTCAGAGGAATGGGAAATATGGGTAACATGCAAGGCATGATGCAAAAGATGCAGAAAATGCAAAAAGATATGGAAAAAGAGCAAACTGCTATCCAAAATACAGAGTTCACCGCTACGAGCGTCAACGAATTAGTGAAAGTTAAGGTTTCTGGTAAAAAAGAAATCCTTGAAATCGGATTAGCGCCAGCCTTAGTGGATCCAGATGATATTGAAATGTTACAAGATTTAGTACTTGCGACAGTCAATGAAGCGTTAAATCAAGTGGACCAAACAACAGAAACTCGTATGGGTAAATTTACACAAGGTTTAAATTTACCATTCTAATAGAAGATTGATTGTGTAAGAAGAGAGGCGTTTTGACTATGCAATACCCTGCACCTATCGCAAAATTGATGAATAGCTTTACTAAATTACCAGGAATTGGTGCTAAATCGGCAGCGCGACTGGCATTTTATGTACTGACTATGAATGAAGCAGATGTGACAGATTTTGCTCAAGCTTTAATCAATGTGAAGCGTGATTTAACTTATTGTAGCGTGTGTGGCAATATTACAGATACAGATCCTTGCTTAATTTGTGCAGATGAACAACGTGATCGTTCGCAAGTGCTCGTGGTTGAGGACCCGCGCGATGTAGCGTCTTTCGATCGTATGCAAGAATATCATGGTTTATACCATGTCTTGCATGGAGTGCTGTCGCCTTTAGAAGGAACGGGACCAGAAGATTTAAATATTGCACCGCTAATTAAACGTCTGCAAGAAGATACCATCCAAGAAGTGATTATCGCAACCAATGCCACAGCAGAAGGTGAAGCGACGGCTACCTATTTATCTCGATTGATAAAACCGGCTGGCATTAAAGTGACTCGTTTAGCGCACGGACTAGCAGTAGGAAGCGACATTGAATATGCGGATGAGATGACGCTTTTTAGAGCGATTGAAGGTCGCCGGGAATTATAAGTAACAGGCACCTAGTAAGTCAAGTGGCTAACAGGCGTGTTTTTGAATTCGTCACACTGAAAAGTGCTGGCATTTTAGAATTAGGATGTAAAGAGAACTCGAGCTACCGGCGCCCAAGTGCGCTGGAGGATAGCTTTTGAAAGGAAATACCATGACATACGGGAAGTTTATTTCGATTGAAGGACCGGATGGCGCTGGTAAAACTAGTGTCGTTCAAGCGCTTGTAGCAAAGTTACAAGCTGAAGGTGTGACAGATATAGTGACGACTCGAGAACCAGGCGGCATCAAGATTGCTGAGCAGATTCGTCGAGTCATCTTAGATGTTGACAATACTGAGATGGATGCAAGGACAGAAGCGTTATTATTTGCCGCTTCTCGTCGTCAACATCTAGTAGAAAAAATATTACCCGCTCTAGAAGCTGGTAAATTGGTCTTTTGCGATCGCTTTGTTGATAGCTCTTTAGCTTATCAAGGGGTTGCTCGCAATATTCCTATCGACTTAATCTGGGAAATCAATCAATTTGCGATTGAAGATCATTTGCCCGAATTGACTATTTTAATCGATGTGCCGGCGGAAGTTGGACTCGAGCGAATTTATCAAGCGAAAGGTCAGCGCCAGTTCGATCGTCTAGATCAAGAAGATGTCTCTTTCCACAATTTAGTGAGAGACGCTTTCTTATTTTTAGAAAAAGAAACGGAGCGAATCGTTTTAGTAGATGGCACGCAATCAGTAGAAGAAGTCACTGAGACAATCTATCATATTTTGAAAAACAAAGCAGTTATTTAAAAGCTTATCACTAACGATTAAAGACAAAACAGGAGGGGTTTAAGATGAAATTAGTAATCGCAATTGTACAAGATCAAGATCAGAACATATTGAGTAATGCCTTTTTGGAAGCCAACATTCGAGCAACAAAATTGAGTAGTACCGGCGGATTTTTACGTTCAGGAAACACTACCTTTTTACTAGGGGTGGAAGATCATCTAGTAGACGAGGTGTTGGAAATCATCAAGAACTGTTCTGAATCACGCGAACAGTACATTTCATCACCTATCCATTTAGACGTTAGTTTAGATATCTCAGCGTCTTATCCAATTCGTGTAGAAGTGGGTGGCGCTACAGTTTTTGTGTTACCAATTGACAGTTTTCACCAATTTTAAATGAGCTTACTTTTCAAAGTGTTCGCTCTATTTTCTCTAAGAAACGAGCAGCTGTTGAAGTGTTGATTATAGACGCTAGGCTTTTGCCTTTAGTTGCCGAGCAATTTTATAAAGTTTAACAGACTAAGCTTGTTCTAGTTGTGCTATAGTAGCCTAACTGGAACAAGCTTTAATCTCAATAAGATATGTAGGTGTGGTTGAATATGAATAAGCAAACAGAACAATTCCAAAAATATTTCAGTGGCTTAGTGGCTCAAAAGCAACTATCACACGGTTATTTATTGACGGGTGATGATTTGTTGGGGAAACGGGCCGTTGTGAAAAACATTGGTCAGACGTTAGCTTGCCCGAATATAGCGGAAGATGGACATGCTTGTCTAAGTTGTGAAGTCTGTGAGAGAATCGCGGCTGACCAGTATCCTGATATCTTAACGATTGAACCGGATGGGAAATCTGTTCGTGTCGATCAAATTCGTGAATTAAAAGAATGGCTCGTGAAAAGTCCAGTTGAGGGTTTGTTTAAAATTGTTGTGATTGAAGCGGCGGAAAGTATGAATCCGTCGGCTGCCAATGCTTTACTGACTTTTTTAGAAGAACCTGTAGCCAATGTCTATCTATTCTTATTTGCCAAAGAAGCCGAACTTTTATTACCAACGATTCGTTCACGAGTACAACAAATTCACTTCCAACCGGATGATCAAACCTTTATCATTGACCAATTAATGTCACAAGGCATTTTAGCGTCGCATGCTCAGATTATGGCTCGTTTTTCGAGTGAAGCCATTGAGCGTCTAAGTGATACTTATGACGAAGCCAATATGACGGACTGGTTCACGGCATTGAATCAGTTGTATCGTCTTTTAGCAACAAGCAACCGTACGGCTTTTGTCGTGATTCAAAGTCGCTTGAAAGTCTACTTATCCGTCCAACAATCATTGGATGGTTTAGATTATTTATTACTACTAAATCATAGTACAATTAAACAATTAAAAACTGGGCAAACAGTTCGTCTTGAAACAGATGAAGCAGAAAATATGGAGAGTGCGCAAGAAGTCAAACCGGTAGCAATTATCCAAGAAAAGTTTGTTAAAGCTTTGCTTGAGCAACAGTCCATTTCACTCGCTCATCTACTAAAAATGAATCATACATTTTATGAAGTTAAACAACGCGTCGGTGCAAACGTCAGTCCACAATTAGCTTTTGAAAGGCTAGCTGTCAAACTATCTAAATGGACTTAGCGTAATATATTAAACAAAAGAATACCAAGACAGGGGGTGTGTGCGTGGATTATCAAGATATTAAACAATTACTCGACCAATCATCAGAGCAATTAATACAACTTAATGAAACTGTGGCACAACTCACCGTTGCATTGAATGATTTGATGGAAGAAAATAACCGATTGCGCATACGCAATCAGGATTTAATGGCCCTATTTAGCCAAAATTACCATACGAATACGAATGAATCAGGGACTTCGACTCAACAATTACCAGCTGAAAATTCGACAGATGATAGTATCAGTGGAAAAGCGCGTTTGCAGACTTTTTATGATGAAGGCATTCATGTCTGTCATCCATATTTTGGATCGCAAAGATATCCAGATGAAGAGTGCATGTTCTGTCAGGGGGTCCTTGATGGCTTAGAGTAGCCAGATGTTGATGTGACTTGCTTGGAAGGTAACAGCGGTGACGGCTTTGCAGAGTGCTTTTGAAATATCAACACACTAGCGTATCAACTAGTAAACTTTAGCAAAATCTAGCTCCCCAACAAGCCTATACACTTTTAGATTATCAACCTGTTCCACAGTTCTTACAAGGAGAAATGAAAGAATGTTAAATGAATCACTCGTACAACTCGTTCATGCGAATGAACGAGTTGACTCATTTATACGCGAAAATATAAAGATTATCCAAAGTCCAGACTACTTTGCTTATTCAGTCGATGCGGTGCTTTTGGCTGAGTTTATCAAACTGCCAGAACGTCGCTCTTTTCGCTATATAGACTTTTGTAGTGGTAATGGCGTCGTTCCATTACTATTAAGTCACCGAACAAAGGCGCCTTTGCTGGGGGTGGAATTACAACCAGAACTAGTCGATATGGCTCGTCGCAGCATTCAATTGAATGGTTTGGAAAACCAGATTGAAATGCTAGAAGCTGACGTGAATGACTTATTAAAGCCACGTCCATTATTCGACATCATCAGTTGCAACCCCCCCTATTTCCCAGTGGATCGTTCAAAAGACCATCACCGTTTGACTAGCCATGCAATGGCTAGACACGAACTGACTTTAACATTAGATCAATGGATCTATAAAGCGTCTGTCTTACTTAGAGAAAAGGGTCGATTATTTTTAGTTCATCGTCCTGACCGTTTAGACGATATTACCGAAACCTTATTGAGACACCAATTTTCACTTCACCGTATTCGTTTCGTTCATCCCAAAGCTAGCCAGAAAGCTAATGCTGTCTTAATCGAAGCGATTTATCGAGGCGGTCGTCAAGGTGTTAATATCGATCCACCGATTGTCGTTCATACGGAAGATAATCAATATACCGAAGAGATGCAGGCGATATATTTTGGCTAAAGAAGTCAAAAGCTTTTACTTTTACGTGTTGTATTGTGCAGATCACACTTTGTACGGTGGCTATACAACCGATTTAGCTGCCCGACTTGAAACGCACAATGCAGGTAAAGGGGCCAAGTACACGCGCGTTGGCAAAAGACAGCCAGTCAAACTGATATACGCCGAAAGATGGGCCAGTAAATCATTGGCCATGTCAGCGGAATATCATTTTAAACGCCTGACTCGTCCAGCCAAAGAACGTTACCTTAGCGAAGAAGGGCTGGCCGATGTTGCCAAGAGTCCCTTCGTTTTAGTCAATCGCATGCAAGAAATAGAAGTATCTATTGAACGTTTTCAAAAGATTTAAATTAAGGAGAGAGTCGCATGCAAATTCAAACAAGTTTTATCGAGAATACAAGAGTAGGTTTAACGGCCAAAGGAAAACTCTATCTTGTACCGACACCGATTGGTAATTTAGATGATATGACCTTTCGTGCGATCAACACACTAAAAGAAGTTGCCTTGATTTTAGCGGAAGATACGCGTCATACGATTAAATTATTGAATCATTTTAATATCGAAACTAAAATGCGCAGTTTTCATGAGCATAGTCGCGCTCACGAAGTGACTGAATGGGTGGAATTATTAGAGAGTGGTCAAGATTTAGCGTTGGTATCTGATGCAGGAATGCCATTAATCAATGATCCGGGCCATCCTTTGGTTCAAGCGTGTCTAGAAGAAGCGATTGATATCGTAGCTTTACCAGGTGCAAATGCAGCTTTAACGGCTCTAATTGCCTCAGGTTTGTCGAGCGAACATTTTACTTATTATGGTTTTTTCCCGCGTTCAATGAAAGAACAGAAAGAAGTGTTAGCATTAGTTGGAAGTCGGCAAGAAACAGCAATTTTCTATGAGTCACCTTTTAGAATTAAAAAAGCTGTGGTTGCGATTGAAAAAGAACTCGGAGCGGATACATCAGTCGTCGTGGCACGCGAACTGACGAAGCGTTATGAAGAGTATATACGTGGAACCGCCGCAGAGTTAGCAGCTTATTTAGCCCAACAGCCGTTAAAGGGAGAAATTGTTTTAATGCTGGAAGGTGGGCAATTACCCCCTCAAAGCAATTTAGCTGAAAAAGCAGCCCAACTTGAGTTACCGTATAAGGCGCAAGTTGAATTAGCAATGGCCGAGGATGGTTTGTCTTCGAAAGACGCCATCAAGCAAGTAGCCAAACAATTAGGTATTAAAAAACAAGACGTTTACCAAGCCTATCATGATTTATAGCCATCGTCAGCTGGTGAAAGTTAAGCAAATACAAGCCGTCACTCAAAAGCCTTACCTACAAGAAATTATTTAAAATACTTTGAAAAAACCAAAGAAAATTGCGAGACTTTACGTTACAATTAAGATGTTGAAATGTGTGCAAGCAAGATGAGAGCCGCTGAGATTATCAGCCGACTACGAATGCTAACACAAGATGAGGAGGTGAACTCTATATTCTATATCCTTGCTTTAATCTTATTTGTTTTGTCGATTGTAACGCTACGCTTTAAACATCCACAATGGCAACCGATTGTATTTGTCATATACGGTGTCACAAGCCTATTATTTGCGATTTTTGAAAATGGTTCTTTGACGCCCATTTTTATGATACGTTACTTTTTCTATATTTCAGGCGCTTTTATGACTGCCATTATTCCATTCTTTTTATTATTATTCGCCGCCTTAGTGCTCCAAAGAACACTTAGAGATCGACAGGAACATTACTTACGTAAGCTTTTTGGCTTTTTGATGGTAGGGACCGTATTGGCCTTTACCCTATACACCGTGTGGATAATCTGGCTTTATGGCCCGCTAGCCATCATGCGTTTTATGAGTATTTACGTTTATATCGCCATGTATTTAATCGCGACTTTTATTAGCTATGTTTTGGTAAATCTCAGCATGAAATACTGGCCAAAACAGAAACATCATTCAGAAATTATTGTGCTAGGGGTCCGTATCGATGACGAAGGAGTCCTGAGTTCAACTTTAAGATCTCGCCTTCAATTGGCGGTCGAAAGTTACTTAGAAAATCGCTCGCAGAATATCATGAGTAAAATCATTGTAACCGGAGGCAGTTATGATCCGGAGGTGCCGACAGAAGCAGAAGAAATGGGGGGCTTTTTACTAGCTCAAGGTATCCCAGCCGAAGACATTATTCTGGAATCTAGAGCGTTGAATACACACGAGAATTTCTACTTCTCAAAATCCTTACTCAATAGTGAGCAATCGGTCTTAGTCGTGACCAGTTCCTTCCATTTGATTCGAGCTTACTATTTTGCTTGGCAAAACGGCGTATCTATCGACTTGAAAGGCGCACCGTCCTCTTTATTTTCCTGGGGCTACAACCTCGTTCGCGAATATTTAGCCTTTTTAATTCTGACGAAAGAAATCAATTTTATTTGTATGGTAAGTTTAAGCGTTTACTCAATCTTTCAACTATTCCAAATCTACTAAGGAGTGTGTGATATGACAAGCGAAACGACAAAGGAAGAGATTCAACGTTGCGAATGGATTGCTGGCAAACCTGATTACTACGTAGCCTACCATGACAACATCTGGGGCAAACCCACCCACGATGACCAAGAACTATTCAAATGGCTCATCTTAGAATCTTTTCACGTTGGCCTATCTTGGCAACTCGTTCTATCAAAGCAAGAAAACTTTGAAGCAGCCTTTGATAATTTTGCTTATGATATTATTGCTCAATACGATGAAATTAAAATCGAGGCATTGGCCAATGATCCAGGCATCATCCGCCACCGAGGTAAAATTAAAGCAGCCATTGCCAACGCACAAGCCTTTCAAGTTGTGCAAGCAGAATTCGGCAGCTTTGACACATACATCTGGCAATTCACGCAGGAGCAAACCCTCATTAGTCAAACCGATGAGCGCCCGGCGTCTAACGAACTGAGTGAGCGCGTCACCAATGATATGAAAAAACGTGGCTTCAAATTTATCGGAAGCATCACGATTTACTCATACTTACAAGCCATCGGCATCATCAACGATCACGACTTGGCTTGCGATTTCCGCTAACAAAATAAACACCCGAGCAAATTTGCTCGGGTGTTTGTTATTGAAAAATTATTTTCTCTTCAACTCAGATAAAATCTCACCGAGCAATACTTCTTCATTAGAAGGTGCATCCGGCTCAGTATCTGGCGAAATAATCTTTTTGTTTTGAGCTTTCTCAAGCCCTTTAAGAACCATAAATAACATCGCCGCAATTAAAACAAAATTAATAATCGCTTGAATGAAAGAGCCGATCCCTAACGTCGTGTTACCAATTTGAAGCGACAAAGCAGACACATCCGCTTGACCAGTCACCGCCACAATCAATGGCATAAAAATATCGTCAACTAAACTCGTTACGATAGCCGTGAAAGCAGAACCCATAATAAAACCAGTCGCCAACGTCACAATACTATCGTTCGCGATAAACCCCTTAAACTCTTTCCACATAAATAATTCCTCCTTAAAACTACTAAATTATACTCAAATAATACCATAAAGGAATGCAATAACACCACTAAAAAGACTTTTGGGAAAATAAGCCACTCTCAAGCGAGACGTAAACCTTATGAAACTGCATTACTCAGGTGGCTGGTCCTTGCGGCGAACAAAACGCTCGATGGGAAAGTCTTCTGGCTTGATATCCCATTGACCTTGCTGAACTAGCTGGGTCCATTGATGACCTAAGAAAGGCCCACTCGTCAAGCCTGAAGCGCCTAAACCACTAACGGCCCAGACGTTCTTCAAACCGGGCACTTGCCCTACTAAAACCGACGCGTCCGGTGTATATGCTCGGCTTCCAACCTCACGGCGATGAATCGGCAGGCCTTTAAGAGCAGGCATCCACTGCTCTGCCGCTGCTCGAAGTGTTGCTAAGCGCTCTTCGTCAAAGTTTAGATCATATCCCATATCATGCTCGTGAGTCGCCCCCACGACAATCTCCCCATTGTTAAAGGGAATCAAATCGAGTTTACCTGGCAACATCACAACTGGCCAGTGACGGTCTTTCCAATCATCTGAATAGAAACTTAACAACTGCCCCTTATGCGCCGTAATAGCCACTTCATAGCCCAAAGGTTCCAATAAGCTAGGCAAATGTGGGCCGGCGCTTAAAAGGATGCGATCGTAAGTTTTTGCAAGGCTTGATGGACTGGCAAGCGTGACAGCTTGTTCTTCATTGAAGTTGGTTTGCGCGCGTTCACGAATGATTGTCCCACCGAATGTTTCGATAGCGGCCTGCAGATTTTGGATTAAGGCACGACCGTTAATGCGAGCGCCACCTTCAACAAAAGTTGCATGATAATCTGTTTCTAGATGCGGGAAAAAGTTTTGCAATTCATTATTAGGAACTGTTTGGATTTCCCCAATTGCTGGTGCTGTCTCGCGCTTTTTAGCGCCATCCGTCAAGTCTCGTTCTAAGCGATTGGGCTTATCGCGCATAATCAAGGTGCCATCTTGTTGGAAGATATCCGTGGTATCAAAGCCGTCCGCGTTCAAATCGGCCATCATTTTTCGGTAGAATTCTGCACCGTTCGATACGAGGAAGTACCAAGGTTTATTGCGTCTTAAAGTGAACCAAGGACAGATAATCCCAGCTGAGGCACTCGTCGCTTGACCAACCCCTTCGTCAAAGACTGTCACCTTGTGTCCACTTCTAGCTAAGTAATAGGCAGCCGTCGAACCGACAATGCCGCCTCCGATGATTCCAATTGTTGCTTGTGTCATCAAATCAACTCCGTTTCGTCTCTCTAGTTTAATGGAATTTAGCTTACTTGAAAAGCTTAGACTTTAACAAAGAGTGATTGACTATCAATTTAAGGTCGCAGGCTTGAGGTAACGCTAGCTGGTTTACAGTCTTATTTTGCCTGGAGGAAAAAAGACCGCTGAAAGATTCAGCGGCGGATGCATTTATTTATTTGCGTTAACAAATGTTTCGATTCGCTTCAGTGCTTCAGTCAGTTTTTCAGTGCTGGCAGCATAGCTTAGGCGGAAGTAATTTTTACCTGCTTCGCCAAAAGCCGATCCGGGTACAACGCCAACTTTTGCTTCGTGGGCTAATTTAGTCGCGAATTCGTAGCCGTCACCGTCAAACCAAGCGGGAACCTTAATGAATAGGTAGAAGGCACCTTGTGGGGCAGCCAGTTCAAAGCCGAGCTTCTCAAAGCCAGCCACTAGTAGGTCGCGTCGTTCGATATAGCCTTCGCGCATTTCGTTAATCGCCTCGTCACCTTCGGCATAGCCTTTGATGACTGCATATTGTGCTTGCGTGCTTGGTGCGTTGACGGCTGATTGGTGAACTTTGAAAATCTCATTAATTACCCATTGTGGGCCACAGATGAAGCCCATTCTCCAACCTGTCATCGAGTGAGATTTAGATGCGCCGTTGATGACAATCGTTTGTTCAGGAATATACTGGGCAATCGATGTGTGCTTGCCGTCAAAGGTTAATTCAGAATAGATTTCGTCAGAAATTACGAATATATCATGTTGCTTAATCACTTCTGCTAGTGCTTCCAATTGGTCAGCCGTATACGTTACTCCCGTCGGGTTCGATGGGTAGTTGAATAGTAGGGCTTTAGTTTCTGGATGCTCTTTTAGCGTTTCTTCCAGGCGTTGCGGTGTCAGGATAAAGTCGTCATTTGAGACGTCAACCGGGACAAACGTTCCGCCAGCTAAGCTAACTTGAGTGCCGTATACCGCATAATGTGGCGACGGAGTAATGATTTTTTCACCTTTATTAAGTAAGGCGTAAAAAGTCGAAAAGAGTGCTTCAGTCGCACCAACGGTTACTATAATTTCTTCCGTTGCTGAATAAGTTAGGCCGTATTTGCGGTCCATATATTGGCTAATGATTTCACGTAATTCAATGAGACCGCGCGAGTGGCTATAGCCGTTAAAGCTTTTATCGATGGATTCAATCGCGGCATCTTTAATAAAACGTGGAGTCGGATAATCCGGCTCACCAATCGTCAAGCGAATGATTCCTTCAATTTCACTGATAGAATCATTAAATGTACGAATCGGACTTGGTTTTAGGGCCGCCAAGCTTTCGTTTAACTTTATGTTTTTCATCGTAAACTCACCACTTTTTAAGTATTTTCTTATATTGTAGCATAAAAGATGAGTAGGTACGATAGAAAGAAGGAACAGCACTCGTCGAATTGTTTTTTTTTCATTAAGTTTTAGAAAAAAAAGCATATTGGGGGGGCTTTTTGCGTATTTATATAAAAGACCAATTATAAGGAGCGATTAGATGTTAGAGAAGAATTTAGAGTTACAATATTTAGAGATTATGCAAGGGCGCAATGGTCTAAATGAGAAGGAGCAATTTAATTTAAAATTGCAACAGCGAGGTTTTTTAGGTGAAAGTGAATTGTATGAGTTATTGTTGAAGCATGGGCAGCGTGATTGGGCGTTTTTGCATGACCTGTGGCTTGGAGTAGGGGGCACGAGTCAAATTGACTTGTTACTGGTGAGCCGGTCTGGGATTTTAGTTTTGGATGCTAAAAATTATGAGGGCCATTACTCACATATTAATGGACAGGCGATGATTAACGGCAAACGGGTGAATCACGACATTTTCACCCAACTGAATCGGTCTGTAGAAAAGGTTAGAGAAATGTGCAAGCAACTAGGTTACAACGGGACGGTTAAGGGGCGGGTGGTGTTCGTCAATCCGGATAGTCAGCTTCAGGTGGAAGGCGCTGCGGCGGAACTAGCTTTGAATCGGGCGGGTTTGATTGGTTTGGTTCAACAAGTTTATGAGAGTGAAGTTATTTCGATGCCAGCCAACATGACTCCCCTTCAAATGCAGAAGCTGATCTCGGAGCGCTATAGAATTAAGAATCCTTATCCGCCTAAAAGCTTGTCGGTTGAAGAGGTGAGCCAGTTGAAGGCGGGATTGTGCTGTCCTGAGTGTTCGAGTTTTGAGGTCGAGTTGTCACGTTATAAAGCGACCTGTTGTCAGTGTGGACACATGGAGAGTAAGGAGCGGGCAATCGTCCGCACGATTTGTGAGTACGGGCTGTTGACACATGAGCGGGTGCTTCGCTCCACAGAAGTTCAGGTCTTTTTGGGGAATCAGGTGCCGTTTCATTATGTTTCAAAAAATCTTAGCAAAAACTTCCAACAATTAATGACAGGGCGCTATTCTCATTATGAAAACCCATCGACTGGCTTAAAGGATATCACTTTACTCAAAAAATATAACTTTAAGAGGTAATATCAACAATCTGTTTTAATAAGTCTGATGAAATAACATTGGTTAATCTAGAATGATGACGATTTACTATTATTGATTACCTTGTTAAAAGTGTCTATTCTACAGGGTCCACTTTATAGAGGTCTAACCCCACGTGGTTATTTCGCGACGTGGCGTTGGAGGGTCTAACCCCACGTGGTTATTTCGCGACGTTGAATTGGAGGGTCTAAGCCCACGTGGCTATTTCGCGATGTTGAATTGGAGGGCTAACACCACGTGGTTATTTCGCGACGTTAAATTGGAGTGTCTAACACCACGTGGTTATTTCGCGACGTTGAATTGGAGGGTCTAAGCCTACGTGGCTATTTTACGACGTAGAATTGGGCGTCTAACGCCACGTGGTTATCTCGCGACGTTGAATTGGAGGGTCTAAGCCCATGTGGTTTTTTCGCGATGTTGAATTGGGCGTCTAACCCCACGTGGTTATTTCACGACGTTGAATTGGAGGGTCTAACCCCACGTGGTTATTTCACGACGTTGAATTGGAGGGTCTAACCCCACGTGGTTATTTCGCGACGTTGAATTGGCGGGTCTAACCCCACATGGTTATTTCGTGACGTAGAATTGGGCGTCTAACCCCACATGGTTATCTCGCGACGTAGAATTGGAGGGTCTAACGCCACGTGGTTATTTCGCGACGTAGAATTGGGCGTCTAACCCCACGTGGTTATTTCGCGACGTTGAATTAGAGGGTCTAACGCCACGTGGTTATTTCGCGACGTTGAATTAGAGGGTCTAACGCCACGTGGTTATTTCGCGACGTTGAATTAGAGGGTCTAACGCCACGTGGTTATTTCGCGACGTAGAATTAGCGTTCTACCCCAAGGCTCCCATTACCTCACACCTCCCAAAACCCTGCAACACCAGCGGAGTCGCTCACCTACGGTTCCCGACGATTAAACAAAGAGCCTGCCGCCCTTGCAAAACCGTCGCGGACCATCGGGGAGCGACTCCTTTATTCTTTTAAAGCCCACTCACTTAATGTTAAAGCGACACGAGTTAAGTTACTTGTTAGCTCTACTGGCTAGGCTGGTGCTTTCTGTATGAAGCCGCGATAATAGTTGTATTTATCGTTAATAAAAAGTATAGTATTTATCACTAGTGGTGCATAAAAATTAATAAAATATTGACCAACACAGATTGCTTTTTATTCAAGATAATTTTAACGCTTCAATTAAAAAAACTGAATGCTGACGCAAGTGGATGACTTTGCCAGTTTTTTTTACCTGTTTAGTTAAATCAAAGTAATGTGCCAAGCCCTTATCTTACGTGGGGACCAATTGTACGAACAGTTGCTCAAACGGTTCAAACAAGAGTGTACGTAGGGTCCTTAACACTTGAAAAATTGACCGCTTTGTTTGGAGTTTTAGTCGCATAAGATAAGTCAGGAGATACGCAATCATCGCCAATATCACTTGGTTAGTGACGCCTTCTTCTGACTGTGAGAAATAATGTTTGATCGTTAGATGCTGCTTCATGTGTTTGAAGAACAATTCAATTTCCCAGCGTGACTGATAAATGGCACTGATTTCTTCTGCCGATAAATCATGACGGTTGGTTACCAGACGTAAATTTGACGCATTTTTACGCTGGATCGTCACAACTCGAAAGCGATGAGTGATGTCATTTTTTCCACCAAGTCGCGTCAGTTGGTCAGAGATAATGGGTGAATCGTTCGACAGTTTCCAAGTGGAATCTTCCGTATAACAGGTGAGCGAATTGCTTTTAAGACGTGTCACGAAGAAATAGCTGTGGTCGTCTAAGTGATCTAACATTAAATAATCCAGATAGCCTCGGTCAAAGACGTAGGTGGCATTGGGTTCTTCTACAATGTTTAGTAGAAAATTTTTATCATGCGCAGAAGCTGTACTCTGCTCGAATTTAACCGGGTAAATGGCTCCTTTGTCGATATAACGAAGCATGAGATGGACCTTAATCCCAGATTTCGTTGGACGAAACTTGGCCCACTTATACGCTAATTGACTTAACGAAAACGTGATCGAATCAATGATATATAACTTTTTGTGGGAGATTTTTGGATGATATTGCTCGATTTGTCCCAGTAATTGAAAGAATAGTTCTAATAACACCGATTGGGGACAGCGTTTCAATGACCTAGCTAATTGAGAATATGAAATGGCGGTTAATCCTACTTCCTGTTGTAGTTTAGGGTTGATGACGGTGTTTTCCAAATGGCGTAAACTCTCTTTTTCATCGTGAATCGCATGAAGTAATAGCTTAAGAAAAGCCTCAAAGTCCACCTTCTTCACATACTGATTAAATTGAGCCATCTCTTTTTGAGCACCTTTTGACAAGGTTGTTAAATTAATTGGCGAAAACCATTTATTAAATGTTATGTTTGTATTATACTTATCCATGGTATGTTCCTTTATAGTGGATTTGGATAAGTCATCCAACTCTTTTATAGAGGACTTTTTCGGTTCATTTCATGGAACAATTTGACGATAGTTTTATTAATTTTTATGCACCATTAGTGAGTATTTATATATAGATATCCACCATCTAAAAGAGAGGAATTGGTAACATGACAAAAGAAATCAAACATAATTTAGTAATTCTGGCTGCCTTTATTGTAGTGGCAACTTTAGATTGGCTGCAAGTGATTTCGATCAATTCCGCAGTGCTTGGTGCAGCCACATTACTCATGTATAAATACCCAAATAAAATCAATCGCAATATCTTTTTCCAACTAGCTGTCTTGGCGACCATGGTCTGGCTTTTTCAGATTTACTAAGCGTCCTCACTGACTCCATCCGACGTCATCCAAAATATCACCCCTTCTGATTATGAGAATTAAATGATAAAAAAGCTTGACACCTTCTCATTTTACTTGTAAGATACATTCAGATTAATAAAGCAAAACGCTTTGAAGTGGAAAGTAAATTTAATCATCTGTCAAAGAGAGCCTGTGTGGGTGTAAGCAGGTACAGTATGATGAATTGAAAATGGCCATTGAGCGGTCATTCCGAATGCACGAGCAATCGCGCAATAGGGATGAACGGCAGCAACCGTTAGGAAGCCACAGTATTAAATGAAGCTCTGTCCATTTGAGGCAGAGAGTCTAAAAATCATGCGTACTGTTTGAGGCTGTTTCAGTGATGTAACAGCAAATTAAGGTGGTCACACGAAGTTAACAAACTCTCGTCCTTTTCATAGGAGGGGAGTTTTTTGCATTTACACCAAGCGATTGACGTGTGATACTGAATTTAAGAAGCAATTAGAGGCTAGCCAAGCGTACACTCTAATCAAAAGATTACATCACAACCGGCGAGCTGCACCGAATTCGCACAAATAAGCACGAACTAGCAGCAAAGAAAGCAACAAATACAACACAATACGCGCCCAGCACTATCAAATTAAGCACCAGCCAAACAACCAGGCGCAAGAGGAGGAAAAACATGATAACACTACGTGACATAGACGTCGTATTCCATGATGAAGATCGTGTCGTAACAGCCGTGAAAGACGTCAACTTAGACGTCGAAAAAGGCGAAATATATGGCATTGTCGGCTACAGCGGGGCAGGGAAAAGTACTCTCGTTCGTACCATTAACCTGCTACAAAGACCAACAAACGGAAGTGTCCTAGTCAACGGACAAGATTTAATGACCCTGAAACCGCATAGCCTGCGCCAAGCACGCAAGAAAATTGGCATGATCTTCCAACACTTTAACTTGATGGAATCCCGCACGATTTTCGACAACGTTGCCTACCCACTAAAAGGTAGTGGTTTAAATAAAAAAGAAAAAGCAGCCAAAGTAGCAGAGTTACTGGACTTAGTCGGCCTAAAAGAAAAAACGGACGCCTATCCTAAACAACTATCTGGTGGACAAAAGCAAAGAGTCGCGATTGCGCGCGCTCTAGCCAACGACCCCGACATCCTTTTATGTGACGAAGCAACTAGCGCACTGGACCCGAAAACGACCAGCTCAATTCTGGACCTACTGCGAGAACTAAACGAAAAACTCGGCCTAACCATCGTGATTATTACTCATGAAATGTCAGTCGTTAAAGACCTCTGCCATAAAGTAGCCGTAATGGAAGACGGGCGCATTCTCGAACAAGGCCCAATCGTAGATATCTTTACAGAGCCCACTGAACATTTAACCAAAGAATTTATCGACACCGCCACCCATTTTGACCAAGAAATGGCCATGGTCTTAGCACATCCAGAAACACAGAAACTAAATCGCGAAGGTATTCTAGCGCGTTTAAGTTACGTGGGTGTTGGCACCACGCAACCACTGATATCAACCCTTGTCCGCGATTTCGATGTGACTGTCAACATCATATATGGACACGTTGAAATCCTACAGAATATACCAGTGGGTAATTTACTCGTTGCCTTTACCGGAGATCAGAAAAAAATCCAAGACGCGATCGACTACCTGCGCACTAGCGATGTGAAGGTCGACTCAGTCAGCGAACTACTCGAAGAATACGTAACGAAGGAGGATTAGAATGGAGTATATCAATAATTTTATGATGGAATATTTACCACACGCATGGGACTTACGCGACAAATTCGGCGAAGCTATCTGGGAAACCATCTATATGCTTGGCTTAACAGTCTTCTTCGGCGGACTACTCGGCTTATTACTAGGAATCGTCATCACTGTGACCGGACCAAAAGGCATCCTACCAAACAAAGTGATCTATGGAGCGCTCGACTCATTTATTAACATCTTCCGCTCGATTCCATTCATCATCTTATTAGCTTTATTAGTACCATTTACTCGCCTACTCGTTGGCGTATCAATCGGAGCCACAGCGGCATCTGTCCCAATCATTATCTCGACCATCCCATTTTTCGCAAGACAAGTGGAAATCGCCCTATTAGAAGTTGATCCTGGCGTCGTCGAAGCCGCACAAGCAATGGGCTCAAGCCCACTGGGCATCATCTTCCGCGTTTACCTACGCGAAGGACTGCCAGCACTACTGCGCGTCAGCGCCTCGACCGTCATCAACATCATCAGCCTAACCGCAATGGCCGGAGCCGTCGGAGCAGGTGGACTAGGAACGATGGCCATCGCCCGCGGATATCAACGCAGTCGCATGGACGTTGTTTTAGTATCAACCTTCCTCATCCTAGTCATCGTTTTCATCAGCCAACGCCTATTCAACTGGCTAATCAAACGAACACAACATTAGGCAGAATATTCCCCACGATAAGCAAGCCTTACTTAGGGATTAAACATGCCCAAATGGACCCACAAACAATCCCTTCCATTCGAACGCAGAGTGGAAGGGACTTTTTTTATTGGCAAATAAAAGCCCCCACTCTTTGTCGGAGTGAGGGCTTAAACGTTAATTAAATATTTCTTCTAAAAAAGCAAAGTAGATTCCAATCGCTAATAAATCCGCCGCCCCACCAGGACTCAAGTGACGCTCCATCATTTTCTGATCGTAAGCGGTCAAATCTTCCATGAAATCAACTTGATTTAAGTTCGCTTCATGTAACTCCAGCATGTCTTTTTTGACTTGCTGCCAGGCGTCATAGCCCCCACGATGCAAAATATTGCCATCTTCCACTTCACTCATTAATAAGACAAGTGAACGTAAAAGAACAACTTCATCTTTCTCGTGACTTTCTCGGTATTGACGCAAGAAAGGCAACAATAAATGATGCACTGCAGGATAACCATTAGCCGCTTCACCTCGAATACCGGTCATACCTTTTTCTAAATATAAACGCTCGCCATTAGATAACTTGGCTTTTAAATGAATCTTGGCAAAATCATGTTTAATTAGATTTTCTGTCATTTTCTGTACGATGACTAAAATCGTTTCAACATCGATCGCTTCCAAAGGTAACTTCGGATTATTTTTTAGAAAATAGCCAGTGGCCGTTAAAATCACGCCAAAGGAAAAGTTTGCGCCTTTGTGTGTATTGATCCCACGCGTCGCCTCCAACATATCTTGTTCCGCTTGAATACCAATGACACGGCAATAATCAAACAAATCTTCTAAAGTGCCTTCATGTTGGTAACCAAGGTCAACATATTCTTGAAAATAGGGCGTTAAGGCCATAATGCTATTAAGAAAAGTATAGTAATTCATATCATGGTGAGAGCCGTTATTGGCCCGGTCAACTAAACCAGGCTTAGGTGTTAAGGCCACTTCATAAAGTAGAGCCTTAGTGGCTAGTTGAGCAACTTGCTTCGTAAGTTTATTAGCCAAGGCGTCGACGCTCCATTTCTGCTAAAATAAAGTCCAATGACCGATCGAGATGGTCATGAACCATCATCGTGATTAAAGGAATATCATTATTTTTCATACCTTTTAAAATTAACCAATGTTCTTCTAGTGCAATGCTACGACGCGCAGATGATCGAATCGCCACGTCACGGAAATAAACTAGATAAGTTTGTAAGTCAGTTACAATTTCACGTAAGCGCAACATCTCTGATTTTTCGTAAATAAAGGCGTTAAAATCAGAAAAATTCTGTAAGACTTCATCAACCTTGTCAAGAGCATTGAGCTGTTCGCCGTATTCTAACAAGGCTTCTAACTCGCAGTAATCTTCTGACGTCATGTTTTCCATGGCTTTGATCGTTGCTAAAGTATCCAATGCTTTACGAATATCATATATTTCGTGAGCATCTTTAATTCGAATCCCTTTAACCATCATTCCAATGCGGGGGACATGTTCGACCAGATTCTCTTCAGTCAGTTTTTTCAAGGCATAACGAATCGGAGTACGGCTAATATTCAGCACATCAGCAAATTCCATTTCATTGATACGTACACCTGCTGGAATATCTCCTAGAATGATTGTTTTCCTAAAAGCCTGATAAACCGACTCCTTTAAGGAGCGATTTTGACTTACATCAAGATTAAGTTTTACTGCTTCAAAAATGTCATTCATTCGTTATACTCCTTATAATTCAGCTGCTGATTAGTGAACTCTTTCAGCAACATTTAGTGTCTAGTTAATTGATTGAACGCACAATCTTTTGAAAGGCTTCAATTATTTCATTTGGCAATAAATCCATCGTGTGTTTGGCATTAAAGTTAATAATAAAATCAAGGCGTCCTTGCATTCTGCTCTTTAAGTAATCTAAGTAGACTTCATCTTCAAATGGGACATCGAAACCGTCTAATGCAACGAATTCGAAATGCTCCAATGGACCGAAGGGTTCAAATTTAGCTTCTTTCAAGACATTAGCTTCAATCAACCCTAAGGTATCTTTAGGGGTTACTTTCTGACCTAAAAACTCCCCCGTATTAATGATATAACAATCGACCCCTTTTTCAAATAAAGCTTTGAATTTTTCATAGTCTTCAACTAAAGGATACACACGAAATGGATTCGCATAAGGTTCAATGACTAATGCATCGTGGTCATCCGTCGTGTTTTCTGCCGTTGAACGTTTAGTTGCCAAGGTAGCCCCAAAAGCAGAAGCGAGCAAGGGATTGGTTACTTTAACGATCGGTGGCAAAGAATCATCCTTCATAATCCAATAAATCGCTTCGATCGGCTCATCAATTTTATCAACACGGTTGGCGGTCGAATAACGTGACTTAACCGTCCGCCCGTTACCATTACGGATATCTTCTGTCACTAACGCTTTCTTGCCCTTTTCATCAAGCGTCACACCAACGTTTTGTAAAGTCACGAAGTAGTCTTGCTCTGGATGTCCAGCGGGATAGTCACTCGTTTTATCAAAATAGGAAGGCTCTAAAGCAATCGAAGAGCCATCCTCGATGCTCACAATAAAAGCATCGTCATGTAAAACTTCAATATCAAAGCGTCCTTCATGTTTGGCATGGGTTAATGTTGATTTACCTGATCCAGATAAACCGAAGAAAGACGCAACGTGAGCATCAGCTTCTGTTCTAAAGATCTTCAAGCCACCATGGCAAGCGACATAACCGTTACGAGCCGCGGTTCCCCAAGCTAAAGTCAGCGTTCCTTTTTTTATTTCGCCAAAATAGTTCATACCTAAGACGGCGACCACGTTGTGTTCTGAGTCAAAATAAGAAAGGCCCATTGGATAATCAGGGTGTTTAAACTCAGGGTAGAAGAAGATGTAAATATCATTTTCAGGGTATTCTTTAGACTCTGCATAAAGCTTATCGTATTTTGCATTGGCAATTTGGAAATTGATTAACCATGAATATAAATTATTACTTTGGCTTTCAGGCATCGTAATATGTGCCTTCACCATGAAGTCAGTATCTAAGCCAACATAAGCAGTTGCTTTTAAGAAAGGTTGGTGTGAACCAGCGAAAATGGCGTCACGAACAATCCCTAGTAATTTATCGTCTTCCTCAGAATCATCACCATAATTGCGACGAGCTTTAGCAGTTCGACCAAACACTCGACCATCTTGGGTTAATAATTGCTTTGCATCAGCAGGTAAGCCTAATTCCACAGAGTGCTTGACCTCAGTGTCTAAAACGATTGTATTAGGAGCGTTTAAGGCCCTTAGATAAGCCTCTTCTAAAGAGTTGACTTGTGTGATGTTGTTTGAGTAAAAAGCTGTTTCGACGGTGGACTTGAGACGAGAGAAGTGAGGGTTACTTTTGCGAATATCATTCGTTTGAAACATCTCAATGGTTGCCATAAATACATCAGCCTTTCTTTTTATATTAAGTTCATTGTACTATATTAAAAATGAAAAGTTAAGCGTTTTCAAAAGGGGGTCATTTAAGTTACTAAAGTGCAATATCATTAAATTAAACCATCTGTTAACTGACAAAAAAGCCAAGAGCTTTGAGGCTCCTGGCTAGCTTTATAAAGTGTGTGAGCTTATTGTGGAATGAAGAGACGTAACTGTCCAGTCAATACAATTGTCACGATGAAAATCAAGAAGATTCCTAATGCCCATTTACCTGCTTCTTTTTGCCATTCACCCATATCTAAACCAGTTAAACGAAGTAATAGATAGATGAAAGCGACTAAAGGACTTAATAAGTGGAATGCTTGTCCCATTAGTGAAGCTAAAGCCATTTCCATATTTGTAAAGCCGTATAAAGCACCAGCTTCTGCTAGAGGAGGTAATACTCCGAAGTAGAAACCATCGTTAGAGATAAAGAACGTACCTGGTGCTGAGATAATCGCAACGATGATACCCCAGAATCCGCCTAATTGAGTTGGAATAATGTTGATGAAGCTCTGTGCTAAAGCATCAGCCATTCCTGAACCTTGGAATAGTCCCATAAAAATACCAGCAGCAAATACTAAGATAACTACTTGCACTGCATCTCCAGCATTTTCGCTAATACGTTTGTTTTGATCTTTAAGGACAGGATAGTTGACCATTAAAGCAATACATGTTCCGATTAGGAATAACATTAGAGGGGGTAATTCAATGGGTTCGATAAATGAACCAGCCACTAACCATCCGACTAAAACAATCGTTAAAATCATATTGAAAGTCCAGTTTTGAGGACGGCGAATTGCTTTTGTTTCTTCGTCTGTGATTTGTGTTAAAGCTAATACTTCTTCTTCACTTAGATCAACGATTCCTAAACGTTGTCTTTCTTTGCGGCCCATCATCGGTGCGACAATGAAGATCACGTAAGCTAATGAAAGCACCATTCCTGGTACTAAGTAGCCTAAGATTTCAGCCCCAACATCCATTACAGCCATCGCACGCGCCGTTGGTCCACCCCATGGTAATAAGTTCATGATGGTGTTTTGTAAAATAACCAATACACCTAAGTTCATTAATTTCATATCTAATTTTTTATAAATTGGAATGAAGGCACTACAGCAAATTCGCGTATGCCAATCGAAGATATGTTACCAATCTTAAACACACTAGATGAAGCAGGTTACCATTCGCTTGAAGTGTGGGGTGGGGCAACATTTGATTCTTGTCTACGTTTTTTAAACGAAGATCCTTGGGAAAGATTACGTCAAATCCGGGCAAATGTTAAAAACACCAAACTCCAGATGTTGTTACGTGGCCAGAATATTCTAGGTTACAAAAATTATGCCGATGATGTCGTTGAAGCTTTTGTCACGAAAGCAGTCGAAAACGGGATAGATATCGTTCGTATATTCGATGCGTTAAACGATACCCGCAACTTGGAAACAGCCATTCGTGCAACAAAAGCTGCCGGAGGACACGTCCAAACAGCTATATCCTATACAACGAGCCCAGTTCACACGGTCGATTACTTCGTTACACTGGCTCAAGAAATGGCTGATTTAGGAGCGGATTCAATCTGTATCAAGGATATGGCTGGAGTATTAACGCCACAAGCGGGCTTTGATTTAGTCAGCCGGATTAAAGCGACGATCGACTTACCGATTGTGGTTCATACACATGCCACAGGTGGAATTTCAGAAATGACTTACTTGAAGGTCGCTGAAGCGGGTGCAGATGTGATTGATACAGCCATCTCTTCATTTGCGGGCGGGACTTCTCAACCAGCGACCGAGTCCGTGGCAATGGCTTTAGAAGATTTAGGCTATAACACAGGCTTAGATATGGAAAAAGTGACGCAAGTGGCTGAACATTTCAATCCAATTCGTGATCGTTTCCGTGACGCAGATATCTTAAAAGCGAAAGTGAAAGATGTTGAACCTAAAACTCTGATTTATCAAGTACCAGGAGGCATGTTGTCGAACTTATTGAGCCAATTGACAGAAGCTGGCCTAGCGGATAAGTATGATGAAGTACTTGCAGAAGTGCCACGTGTGCGTGCTGATATGGGCTATCCACCATTGGTGACGCCTTTATCACAAATGGTTGGTACTCAAGCAGTCATGAATATCATTACTGGCGAACGTTATAAGATGGTCCCTAATGAAATCAAAGATTACTTGAAAGGGCTGTATGGTCGACCTCCAGCTCCGATTAATGAAGCGATTAGAAAGCAAATTATTGGAGACGAGGAGACGGTGACCGTGCGTCCAGCGGACTTAATTGAACCTCAATTACCAACCTTACGAGAGGAAATCAAAGAGTATGCCCATAGCGATGAAGATGTCTTGAGTTACGCTTCATTCCCTGCGCAAGCACGTGATTTCCTAGGTCGTCGCGAAGATCCTTTCTACGATGTACCTGAACAGACAGTTGCCGTCAGCATCAATATGCCTCAATAATTACACACAATAGGACGACAAATTTATTCCAATAAGACAACACATGACCGTGTTCCCCAACATAGGTCATGCGTTGTCTTTTTATTTCGATAGGATAAGATGTCACAGCTTTAGAGTTTGATTTAATTGCGGTAACAATAAATGGCTATACGAGACATACGACAGACAAACGCAGTCTAAACATTGAGTGAATGGGTCAATTAGTTGCGCAAGCCGACGTTTTACTTATTACTGAAGGTCATTGCCACACGCCTAAATGTAAAGGAAATCAGTAGAGTCTTGCCTTCTGTGGATCCACGACGATTTATAATGAACAGAATTTTTTTGTAATTTTGCCACGAACGTAGTCAAGTGACACTACCTGTCTTTTCGCTAGATAGTATTGACGTACTAAAAAGTTCCGATAGCCAACTAAGAGAAGTTGTCATCTAGTGACAGCTTTCCTTAGAAATTTATTGGAGCTGTTAAAACAAAAATCCCGGAAGCGTGAATGGCTTCAGGGATAAGGTGACTAGAATAGACGTTGCTGGATTTGATGAGTGACATCGTTTCTTTCATTGACGTAGGCGACGAGAATCATTTTCTGATTTTCGTTGAGCTGGTTAGCTGGAATGCGATTGAGTTCAGTGAGGAGTTCTTTAGGGAAATAGAGACGGTGGTCGCCACGTGATTTACCAGTTAGAGAGTTCACTAGGGCGCTGACTTTTGACAATTCAACCGTCTGATTCGTCTTTGTAATAAGGTCAATTTGCGTATTCTTGCTGAGACGGTCTGGATGGTAATGGTCATAAGGTAAATCGTAGCTACTATTCTCACTGAAATAATATTCTGGATCATAATTGAAATTGTATAATTCTTCACTCAGGGCAATCGATAGCTGTGTGACCTCTTTTTCGTTAACGATAATCGATTTATGTGGTTTACGATTTAAAAAGCGGTAAGCCAAATCGGCTAAAACACGGTCTTCTTCTTGAGACCAGTGAACGAAATAGCTGTTAACAACACTGTCATCCAGACGTAAGTAGTCTTCTAGTGTCCACTTTTCAAAAAGGAAAGGTTCCAAAAGACCAATCGGCGTTTTCATATGAACGTCGTCTTGCATGTAGCACCATTTGGCACGTGCCAGTAAGTGTTTAAGGATTTGTTCCATCCCACGTGAAACGGGGTGGAAGTATACTTGCATGTACATTTGATAACGGCTGACGATGTAGTCTTCGACTGCGTGCATGCCGGAAAAATCAAAAACAATTTTGTTATTGAAGGGACGAATGACGCGCAAAATACGGGTTAAGTCGAACGTTCCATAACTCACGCCGGCATAAAAAGCGTCACGTAGTAAATAGTCCATCCGATCTGCGTCGATTTGACTACTGATTAACTCGACTACTTGTTTATTAGGATAAGTTTTATCAATCACACTGGCCACTCTGTCTGGGAAGTCATCGCCGAGGCGGCGAAGAACAAGGTTAATTTCCGTCTCAGGCGAGGTGATGATTTGGCCAGTGATGCGCTCGTGATTCGTATTGAAAATCCCTTCAAAGGTATGTGAGAAAGGACCGTGGCCTACATCATGCAAGAGCGCTGCACAAAGGGCAACGAGGCGCTCATTTTGATCCCACAGTCCGTCATTTGCTGAGATGGATTGGTAGTTTCTTTGGAACTGGCTGATGATACGGCGTGTAATTTCATAAACACCCAGTGAATGGTTGAAACGCGTGTGTTCCGCCCCATGGAATGTAAATGATGAGGTGCCTAATTGTTTGATGCGGCGTAGTCTTTGGAACTCACGGGTGTCGATTAAGTCGATGATGATGCGGTCGCGAATATGCACGTAGTCATGGACTGGGTCACGGAATACTTTTTCGCGGGGGAGTTCTTGAGCCTTTACTTTTTCCTCAAATGACAGCATAAAGCGGCCTCCTTATTGGTTGTTTTTCGGTTGAATGCTACGACTACGTTTGACCGCTTGTTCCAGGCGCGGTAAGTAGATGGCTTGTAATTCTGGATCAAGGTAATCGCCTCGTTCGTATTGGCTATAGTTAGCAATCGTATCTAATATATCTTGTTTAAAGACTGAAACAGTTAGCTTATCGGCTGCCGCTTCAGGCAGTAGATCAGTTAGACTAATCATCGAAGCAGGATTGACGCTAGGGAAGCGCTCATCTGCTTGGCCAATGGCATAAAATTCACGAATCAATTCTGCACGGCTTGCTTGGTCACCGGACACGCTAATATAAGCAGCGGTTGTTAAACCACTCTTAAAGCGTCTTTGGGCGATGCCACCGATTTTACGGCCGTTGACCACTAAATCAAATGTTCCTGGACAGTAAGAATCTTCTATCTCATAAGCATCTACTGTTAAATCATAGCGAGCGAGCGCTAGTTCGATTAGTTTGACCATTTGTTCGTAAGCCTCGTCTATCGTTAAGGGATAATAGTTATTATCTGATACCAGAGCGATATTTAAAACTCCGGCATCGTTGACGACTGCTAGACCCCCGTGAGGGCGCAAGCTAACGGTGTAGCCTTGGTCAATTAAATAGTCGACCCCGCCAGTAAAGTTAGCGAGTAATTTATCTTTGGCGCCTAGCAAGATTGTGTCGCGAACTGACGGGTAGAAGTGAAGAAGGGCCGTTGGTTTGGCACTCGCTTCTTCTAGGGCCGCAGGGGAATCGACAAGGCTGTTCGAGGGTTCGGTTGTGGCGCTTGCTGGTGTGTCTAGTGCCTTATTTTTCCCGGGTAAGTATCGGATGAAACTATCTTGTAGGGCCATGGCGGTGTCTTTTTCTTGGGCGTCAGGGTTATATGTTTCGTCGTATATGAGCCAGTGATGGTGGCTTAGGTAGTCGAATGTTGGCATGTATTGCTCCTTGTTTTGGTTGTTACTTTGATTATAGCATGCTTTGAATTATAATGAATAAGCAGAATGTTTAGGAGTGAGGTGGCTTATGGGGAAGCGTGAAGTTTCATTGGAGATTAATCAGTGGATTGAGTATCAGATGGAGGTTTCTAAGGAGCATTATAAGTTTATGTCTTCGGGTGAATTAGTTGAGTTGTCGTCTTTTTCGCGTTTGGCTTATGTGGATGAGAATGGGGCGAGAATTGAGTTGAAGTGGCGTCCAGAAGGTATTTTGAATCCTTCACCAGTATTGGAGATTAGGCAGCCGGCTTATTCTTTGTTTTTTAATTTGGATCAGGTGACGGTGACGCCCTATCAGACGCCTCAAGGTGTCTGGGACTTGAATGTGAGGACGTTGGCGATGTCTTGGGAGCAGGGTGAGGGTGCGGGGCGTTTGGATTTGTCTTATGAATTAATTCTTAATGAGGAATTGCTGGGTAAGTATGATTTTCAATTGATTTATCGGTGACAAATCGGTAATATATAAAGGTACACTAGGAAGGAAGTGCCCGGATGGAATTAAAACAATTAACACATTTAAATAAAGATGAATTATCAATGGTTGAGGTCTCACATGCAATTTTAGAAACTAAGGGTGATGTCGTTGACTTTACTGACTTATTAGAGTTGGTCCAAGACTATCTTGGTTTTGATGATTCAGAATTAGAGTCACGTATGACGCGTTTTTATACGGATATTAATATTGATGGTCGCTTTATTTCTTTAGGTGATAATCGTTGGGGTTTACGCGCATGGTATGCGATTGATGAGATAGACGAGGAAATTATTACGTCTGCTGAAGAAGAAGAGCAACCGAAACGTAAGCTGAAGAAAAAACGTAAATTAAATGCTTTTGCTGATTCTGATGACATGATTGACTACAATGATGATGATCCAGAAGATGTGGATGGTATTTACGATGAAGAAGATGATTCATTTGATGATGAAGATGATGATGACGAAGAAGACGATACAGCGAGCTTGAACACAATTATCGATCCAGACGCCGAAGAGGAAGAAGAAGAGGAAGATAAAGAGTTAGTGGCTTATAAGAGCGATTTAACTGAGCTTGGTGATGAAGAGATTGAATTAGATGACGATGAAGCAATCGAAATCGATGATGAAGACGAAGAAGACGAAGAACAAAGTTTTGACGAAGAGGAAGAAGATTAATTTTAGTTAGTTTAAAATTCAAGCTTAAAAATTAAATTTTTATAATCACTTGACTATAAAATCCCAATCAAGTATTATCTTCATTGGGCACCCTGGCAGACTGTTAGGGTATGTAAGTCGTCTGAGCTCCCCGTTCCAATGGAATGGGGAGCTCTTTTATTTTTATGGCGGACTTCGGTAACACCCGCGTGCCAATCATTTGTTTGGACGCGCAGAAATAATTAAGTAAAGGGAGTAAACTTTTATGACAAAATACATCTTTGTAACAGGTGGCGTGGTTTCCTCAATCGGTAAAGGGATTGTTGCTGCATCTTTAGGGCGTTTGCTGAAAAACCGTGGGTTAAAAATCGCTATTCAAAAATTCGATCCTTATATTAACGTAGACCCAGGTACGATGAGTCCTTATCAACACGGAGAGGTATTCGTAACAGATGACGGTTCAGAAACTGACTTAGACTTAGGTCACTATGAACGTTTCATCGATGTCAATGCCAATAAATACTCGAGTGTGACGACCGGTAAAATTTATTCAGAAGTATTACGCAAAGAGCGTAATGGCGACTATTTAGGCGCAACGGTTCAAGTAATTCCTCATATTACTAACGGTATTAAAGAGAAAATAATACGTGCTGGTGAAATTACCAATGCTGATATCGTGATTACAGAAGTCGGTGGAACGGTAGGCGATATCGAGAGTTTACCTTTCTTGGAAGCTTTGCGTCAAATGCGTTCGGATGTTGGAACGGATAATGTGTTGTATATCCACACAACATTAATTCCTTATTTAAAAGCAGCGGGTGAAGTGAAAACTAAACCTACACAACATAGTGTCAAGGAATTACGTAGTTTAGGTATTCAACCTAATATTCTTGTTGTACGTACTGAAGAAGAATTAGCGAGCTCAATTAAAGATAAGTTAGCTTTATTCTGTGATGTGGCTAAAGAGGCAGTCATCGAATCGCGTGACGTTGAGACTTTATATACAATTCCTTTAAGCCTACAAGAGCAACACATGGATGATTTAGTCTTGAAGCACTTCGGTATGTCTGATTTACCTCAAGCGGATATGTCTGCATGGGAAGCACTAGAGCATAAAGTGTTACATCTGAAGCAAACAACGTCCATTGCCTTAGTTGGTAAATATGTTGAATTACCAGATGCTTACTTATCTGTTGTTGAAGCCTTGAAACATGCTGGCTATGCTTTCGATAGCGATGTTGACATTCATTGGATCAATGCTGAAGAAGTAACGGATGAAAATGCTAAAGAAATCTTAGGCGATGTGGATGGTATTCTAGTGCCGGGTGGTTTCGGTAGCCGTGGGATTGATGGCAAGATTGCTGCCATCAAATACGCTCGTGAAAATAAAGTGCCTTTCTTCGGAATTTGTTTAGGGATGCAATTAGCTTGTGTGGAATTCGCACGTAATGTTGTTGGTCTAGAAGGAGCAGATTCTGCCGAAGAAAATACAGAAGCGGTTCATAAAATTATTGACTTAATGGCTGACCAAGATGAAACACAAAATCTAGGCGGTACATTACGTTTAGGTCTTTACCCATGTGTCTTAAAAAAAGGGACAAAGACTCGCGAAATTTACATGGATCAAGATGTTATCGAAGAACGTCACCGTCACCGTTATGAGTTCAATAACGCTTACCGTGAAGTTTTAGAAGAGAATGGTTTAATATTCTCAGGTGTCAGCCCAGATGGTCGTTTAGTGGAGATTATCGAATTAGCGGACCACCCGTTCTTTATTGCCTCACAATTCCACCCAGAGTTCATTTCGCGTCCTAACCGACCACAAAGAATTTTCTCTGGTTTTGTTGAAGCAGCTTTATCCTACCAACATACCATCAAAAAATAAGCGTTCACTAAGTCAAAAAATGGAGCCTTGCCGACGAGAGAGTTGGTGAGGCTCTTTTGGGCTTTCGGCGGGGCAGCGATGCGTCAGACGGAGCGCTTCATGTTCGTAAAGCAAGGCGCTTGATAGAAAATCAAGCGGTCAAGCGCGAGTGAAGATTAGTTGTTTCACCTAGGTTTTGGATGGGAGAATATGTGGGGCGTTTAGTGTCAGGGCTTCCTTGGTGGGGGCGACAGATTCTTGCTGTCAAAATTTAAACCTATCATCCTGATGCTTTCGACTAGGTGTTGATTGGTCTTATTTTGTCAGAGGGAATGGTCTTAAATAGAGGTTTATTGTGAAAAGGGTCCTTTACTTTGGCTTTATCCCTAGCATCATCGGCTTTTTTGGAGTATAATTATAGAGGAATAAAATTTTGTATTGTAATCAAGGAGGAATTTGATCATGAGTCGTTTAGTAAGTATGACAGACATGTTGAACAAAGCTAAAGAGGGACAATATGCTGTAGGTCAGTTTAACATTAACAACTTAGAGTGGACACAAGCTGTTTTAACTGCTGCACAAGAAAACAATTCACCAGTCATTTTAGGTGTTTCTGAAGGTGCTGGTAAGTATATGGGTGGCCCTACTGTAGTTTCAGCAATGGTAACTGCTTTATTAGATTCAATGGACATCACTGTACCTGTAGCGTTACATTTAGACCACGGTTCTTCATTCGAAACTTGTAAAGAAGCAATCGACGCTGGGTTCTCATCAGTAATGATTGATGGTTCTCACGATCCAATCAACGACAACATCGAATTAACGAAAAAAGTTGTTGAGTACGCACACGCAAACGGTGCTTCAGTTGAAGCTGAAGTCGGTACTGTTGGTGGAGAAGAAGACGGTGTTGTAGGTGGCGTTCAATATGCTGACCTAGAAGAATGTAAGCGTATGGTTACAGAAGCTAATGTTGATGCTTTAGCAGCTGCTTTAGGATCTGTACACGGAACTTACGATGGCGAACCTCAATTAGGTTTCGACGAAATGCAAGCAATCTCAGACGCAACAGGTGCACCATTAGTATTACATGGTGGTTCAGGAATTCCCGAATTCCAAGTTAAAAAGGCTATCGAACGTGGACACGCGAAAATCAACGTGAACACTGAATTACAACAACAATGGACGAAAGCTGTTCGTGAGAAATTAAACACTGACGATAAAGTTTACGACCCACGTAAAGTAATCAAGCCAGGTTTTGACGCTATTGTTAAAACTACGAAAGAAACTATGGATATGTTTGGTTCATCAAACAAAGCTTAAGTCTTTCACATTAAAAAGCACTCTAGTTGCTGCGTGAGCAGGAACTGAAGTGCTTTTTTTCGTGTGTTTGTGGGGTGATGAATTGAACGAAATCGTCGTGCACTGAAAGGCATTGTACTTTTTATATAGAATTTAGTGGTTCAAAAACGTATATATTAAGGAAATGTTCACTACTTACTATACTTTATTACTTATGGACTAAAATTTAATGTACTCTTTATGGTTTGACGGCATTTTAAACGCTTCTTTGGAAGTTTTGAGCCGATGGATTAGACGGGCAAGCATAAACACCTCGATCTTGTAGAGAATGATCGAGGTGTTTATTGATATTATTGTTATTATTTATTCTGCTAAGGATTGAATTTTTTCTAAAAACGGACTGGCGATGCCTGTGTAAGTGATAAACAAACGGTCCATTGCACGTGAGAAAGCAGTGTAGAGAATGCGTTGTTCACGAGCCGTTGCGTAGTTGTCGGCTGAGACATTATCTACCAGCACATTATCGAATTCTAAACCTTTTGAGACACTGATTGGTAGCACTTGATATCGTTTGGTCGTCAATAGTTCCTGCAGTTGTGCTGCTTTTACGTCAGTTACTGCCTCACTTGGGTCATCAGTTTGCTTGAGTTCAGTAGTGTGGCTTGCTTGGCGATCAGTGAAATGTACGTCAAGATAGTCGCGCAAGTCATTGGCTTGGTCAGCTGTTTTCGTAATAATTGCTAAAGAACTTTCGGCAGGTAAGTCGGCTAGTAGCTTCGTTAACAGGGCCGGGTAATCTGAATGATCGGTTACTGAATAAATTTCCGGTGTCGCTCCATAAGGGCGAATCGGTGTGATTGCAATATTCTCTTGGCTACTTGCTAGTTCGCTAAAGGCTTGCGTGATGGCGCCACTTGAACGGTAGCTGTTCAATAAGTCATAACGTTGAACAAAGTCACGACCACGTCTTGCTCTAACAACCGCACCGCGTCCACTCATACCAACGGTCGAGCTATCCTGGTGTCGTGTTTTCTCGAAGATAGTTTTAATATCATCAAAAGCAATTGCACTATTGAAAATCGCTTGGTTTTCATCTCCGACCATGGTGAATTCGCTTTTCACAAATAAATCTTTCAATAAGTTAATTTGAGCCGCTGAATAATCTTGAACTTCATCAATTAAGACAAAACGCATTTCAGGTAGCGTCAATTTCTCAATGAAATGGTGAGTCAATGACAGGTAAATCACGGCTTCATCTACCGTCGACAAACCATCGGCCATATGTTGATACGTTTTGCCTTTTGTATAGTCTTGATAGACCAAATCAAACATGGCTTCTAAATTAATCCATTGGTTATCTTGAATCCCATTTGTAATGCCTTGGTATTTCTTCGTTAATAACTTGCGACCGAGTTTCACCACATTGGCATTCGATTCATCTGCAATCAAGCTACCGAAATATTTTTCTTGCATTTCTTCTGATAGTGTCAGGATTTGATTTTGCATTTTTGGCTTGCTAGCTTGCTTGCGGATACGTCTTTCCCAATAAGCGGCAAGCTTTTGTTTAGTCGCTTGAATACGAGCTTGTAGGCTGTTCTCAACGGGCGTTTCTTCAAAAAATTGTTGAATACGCTCAGTCGAAATAATCGCCTTACCTTTGTGGGTAAGGGGTCTGAAAATCTGTTTGCCTGCGAGGCTTGGTCCAGCTAATTTAGCAAAGTGATAGTAATCGGCAGTACGTAGAGTGCTTGTTTGCTCGTCTACTGTTTCGGCACTAATTCTTGCGAAGTAGTCTGTCTCATTTTCAATTTGCCAAGTTAAATATTGATCCATCAACTGTAAGAAAGTCATATTCAAGGGATTACTTTCACCTAATGCAGGTAAGACATTCGATATGTAATCAATAAAGTTATGATTAGGTGATAGAATCAAGACGTTATCTGACGTGATTTCTGTGCGTAAGGTATACAGCAAATAAGCAATTCGCTGCATAATGGTCGACGTCTTTCCACTTCCGGCTACACCATTAACCAATAATAATGGGTGGTCCATGTCACGAATAATCACATTCTGTTCCTTTTGAATCGTCGATGTGATATCAGTCATTTGTGTCGTCGCGTCTTGTTTTAAGGCTTCAAGTAAAACATCATCTTGAATCGCAACTGAGGCATCAAAGAAATTCAAAAGACGGTTCGCTTCGACAATGAGTTGGCGACGAGCTGCGATTTCCACATCAATTCGATTTTGGTGGACTTCATAGTTAGAAGGACCAATATCGTTATTATAAAACAACTCAGCAATTGGCGAACGCCAATCGTATATCAAATGTTGCGATTCTTCTGTCGCAAAGCCGTGACGGCCGATATAAAAGGTATCAAGATCATCGCCTTCGTCACCGTCAAGAAAATCCACAACAATCTTACCGAAATACGGCGCCTTCAATAACTGGACAACCTTTTGTAATAAGTTAGAAGCTGTTTCCATCCGAAGGTTCATCTGATCAATCTCGCGACTCTTCATTTCAAAGTTCGCATAAGTTTCTAACGTATCCGAATCATCCCCGAAATTTAGACGAACCTCATTGGCTAAGACGCTTAGTTTAGCGCGTCCGTCAGTTTCGTAATAGTCGAGTAATTCACTCAGCTCTACTTGGCTGTGTAACAATTGCTCATAGACATACTGTAAATAGTCTTGTTCATGTTGTAATTCTGTTTTCATAACAGCAACTCCTTTCGCGTCTGCTTGGACCCCATAGCATACTATATTTATGCTCACTAGACAATCATACACGAGAAAACCTTTCCAAGCTATTGCTGGGAAAGGTCTGGAGGGTAAATTATTTTAAAGATTCTGCTAAGGCAATCGACGCTTGAATACTTGCGACTGAAATCTTTAATTTTTCTGTTTCCCAATCGTTTAAGCTAACCATTAAGCGGCGCTCCACACCACGACGTCCTAAGACACAAGGAACGCTGAAGGCGCTCGGTTGGTCAAAGCCGTATTCACCGTTAGTGAAAGAGACTGCGACTGGATAAATCGCTTTTTCATCTAACAAAATAGCCCTTGCCAATTCGATGGATGATTCTGCGACACCGGCGTTGGTAACTCCAACTTTAGCATCAAAAACTTCATAAGCAGTTTGTACCACATGTTCTTTAATTTGATCGGCTGTCAGTGGCTCTACATCCGGGAAGTATTCAGCTAAGTCATCAAAAGCAATACCACCAACGGTTAAGCGACTTAAGACAGGAAAGGCTGTGTAGCCATGTTCACCCATCATATAACCAGCAACCGATTTTGGATCGACGCCGTAATGACGTCCAATAAAGTGACGTAAACGAGCGGAGTCTAACATACAACCTGTACTTAAAATTTGCTGGCTAGGATAGTCATACTCATTTGCAGCAATGTAAGCAACCGTATCGGCTGGATTAGTAATGAAAATTAAAATCGCATCACGTGTATGTTTGACAACATTATCCATAATTTCACGAATAATTGACGCGTTATTCTTCATCAATTCCTGACGATCAGCTGGAACAGGTTCAGGCGCATAGACATGTGTCGCTGAAACAATCACGATATCTGCATCCGCTACTTCTTCATAGCCACCCGAATGGATATGGATGTTACGCCTTGACAAGAGTCCAGTGGCATGGTCTTGGTCTAGCGCCTCACCATATGCAATGTTCCCACGCGGATCAATGACCGCAATCTCGCCAAACAATTCTGACTTTGCTGCATAAGCTAAAACGTGCGAACCAACATGGCCGGCACCGATGACTGCTAATTTTTGAGTTTTCATAAATAAACCTCGATTCTAATAAAGTTCTAATGATTATAATATACCACACATTAAGCAGAGAAATATAGTTTCTATTTAGCTTTCTAGAACTGTCATCGCTAAGTTCGTATGGAGCGGTGGGGCTGGATGGTGGATTTTATTTGCTGAGAATGTATAAAGTAGGGGTGGCTGGCTTACAGTGATTGGGATTTTTCCCATTTGTCTTGTGAAATGTATATTAGAAAGTGAGGGATGCACGCTGAATAATATCTTGCTTCAAGCCCACGCTAATTGTGGAAATAAATAAGGAGTCAGCCACTGAGTGTCTGACGGTTTTATAAAAGCGTCAGCTAACGTTAATCGTCGTGAGTCAAAGACGAACGACACCTCCTAGTTTTGGGGTTTATTCTTATAGAAGAAACAATTTTTGAAGTAGAAAGATGCTTCTTGGTTAATCAAGCTGAATCTGGGTGAGAGGGTAGTCTGGTTTTGGATGGAACCTGCCGACTGTGGTAGTAGGGTCGGCAGTCTCTCGCCAGTCCAGTGCCGACTGTTGTGAAGGGTCGGCATTCTCGTCGCTGTCCAGTGCCGACTGTTGTTTAGGGTCGACAGTCTCTGGCCTGTCCAGTGCCGACTGTTGTTTAGGGTTGACAGTCTCGTCGCTTTCCAGTGCCGACTGTAGTTTAGGGTCGACAGTCTCGCCGCTGTCCAGTGCCGACTGTTGTTTAGGGTCGACAGCCTCTGGCCTGTCCAGTGCCGACTGTAATTTAGGGTCGACAGCCTCTGGCCTGTCCAGTGCCGACTGTTGTGTAGGGTTGACAGTCTCTGGCCTGTCCAGTGCCGACTGTTGTTTAGAGTCGGCAGTCTCGTCGCTTTCCAGTGCCGACTGTTGTTTAGGGTCGACAGTCTCTGGCCTTTCCAGTGCCGACTGTTGTTTAGAGTCGACAGTCTCGCCGCTGTCCAGTGCCGACTGTAGTTTAGGGTCAGTGCCGACTGTAGTTTAGGGTCGGCAGTCTCTCGCCAGTCCAGTGCCGACTGTAGTAGTAGGGTCGGCAGTCTCTCGCCAGTCCAGTGCCGACTGTTGTGTAGGGTCGGCAGTCTCGCCGCTGTCTATTGCCGACTGTAGTTTAGGGTCGGCATTCTCGTCGCTTTCCAGTGCCGACTGTAGTTTAGGGTCGACAGTCTCTGGCCTGTCCAGTGCCGACTGTTGTTTAGGGTCGACAGTCTCTGACCTGTCCAGTGCCGACTGTTGTTTAGAGTCGGCATTCTCGTCGCTTTCCAGTGCCGACTGTTGTTTAGGGTTGACAGTCTCTGGCCTGTCCAGTGCCGACTGTAGTTTAGGGTCGACAGTCTCGCCGCTTTCCAGTGCCGACTGTTGTTTAGAGTCGACAGTCTCGCCGCTGTCCAGTGCCGACTGTAGTTTAGGGTCGACAGTCTCGCCGCTGTCCAGTGCCGACTGTAGTTTAGGGTCGACAGCCTCTCGCCAGTCCAGTGCCGACTGTTGTTTAGGGTCGACAGCCTCTGGCCTGTCCAGTGCCGACTGTTGTGTAGGGTCGGCAGTCTCTCGCCAGTCAAGTGCCGACTGTAGTTTAGGGTCGGCAGTCTCTCGCCAGTCAAGTGCCGACTGTAGTAGTAGGGTCGACAGTCTCGCCGCTGTCCAGTGCCGACTGTTGTGTAGGGTCGGCAGTCTCGCCGCTGTCTATTGCCGACTGTAGTTTAGGGTCGGCAGTCTCGTCGCTTTCCAGTGCCTACTGTGTTAGCAGAGTTCGATCCAAGCCCCATCTGACACCCACTCAAAGCACTATTTTATCAGGATTAGCTATTATCAACAATTAGTTGCCATTAATTGTGAGGTGTGCGACTTGGGTTTAAGGTGAAAAGCGTTTACAATTGGAGGTGAAATGAATAATAGAATTCTGGAGGGAATATAATGGGTTATAAGAATAATAATACGGGTTACCGTGATGGTCTGTTAGAGTCGCGAGCAGTGATTAAACAGGGGCGTTATGCGATATTGCCTCATGATGGTTTAGTAAATAATGTGGTACCAGGTTTTGAGAACACACGAATTTCAATTTTAGGATCGCCACGTTTAGGCGGCTCATTCAGTGATTTTATTGCTGAATTTCAAGAAGGTGGCAAGAATACAAGCGGTTTCGGTGGTGAAGGGATTGAAACCTTCGTTTATGTACTATCAGGTGCACTAAAAGTGAGCGACTCACAAGGAGACGTTCACGAATTGACAGATGGCGGCTATGCATTCTTCCCAGTTGACGAATCAATGTTTTTCGAAAACAACCAAACGCAAATGACTGAAGCCTTCTTGTATCAACGTCGCTATGATGCCTTAGAAGGTTACCAAGCGCATAAAGTTGTTGGCAACCGTTCAGATATTACGCCGATTCACTATGAAGGTATGGAAGATGTTTTACTATGGGATTTACTGCCAGTGGATGACTTAGGCTTTGATATGAACATGCATATCTTGTCGTTTGAACCTGGCGCAAGTCATGGTTATGTTGAAACTCACTATCAAGAGCACGGGGCTTATTTATTGTCAGGAAAAGGCATGTATAATCTAGACAATCAATGGTTCCCAGTTGAAAAGGGAGATTACATCTTTATGGGAGCTTACGTTCCTCAAGCGGCTTATGGCGTAGGACGTGACGAACCATTGAGTTATGTGTATTCCAAAGATGCCAATCGTAATCCAGGCGTTTAGTCTAACAGAAGAAGGGGAGTAACACATGTCAAATCATGAAGAAGAAAAATTAGTAACCGTTTCAGCCACACGCTTGCACGAACTAATTAAAGCAAAATTACATAAAGCTGGTTTAACGGATGAACAGGCAGAAGAAACAGCCAATCATTTAGTCTATGCAGATTTAAGTGGCGTGCATTCACACGGCGCGGTTCGCGTCGAATATTATGCCGAAAGAATTAATAAAGGCGGCATTATCACGCAGCCAAACTTACGCTTTGAAAAAACAGGCGACAGTACGGGAATCTATCACGGAGACAACGCTCAAGGTCATTATGTGGCCAACTTAGCACTAGAACCTGCCATTGAAATGGCCAAAGCAAGTGGCGTGGCAGTTGTAGGGGTAGCTCGCGTCGGGCATACCGGTACATTGTCATACTATATGCGTAAAATTGCTGAAGCGAATTTAATTGGTATTTCCATGACGCAATCGGACCCAATGGTTGTGCCATTTGGAGGTGCAGAAACTTATTACGGAACTAACCCGATAGCCTTTGGCGCACCAAGTGACGACGAGCATCCATTGATTTTTGATATGGCGACAACCGTTCAAGCATGGGGTAAAATACTGGACGCCCGCTCGAAAGGCCGCGAAATTCCCGACACATGGGCAGTAGACGAAACAGGTGCAGCAACGACTGACCCTAATGCAGTCCGCGGCTTATTACCAATCGCCGGACCAAAAGGCTACGGCTTGATGATGATGGTTGATATGTTATCAGGTATCTTACTCGGCGTGCCATTCGGCCGCGAAGTCTCATCGATGTACTCTGATCTAACCGCAACCCGCGACTTAGGCCAAATCTACATCATCATCGATCCAGAAAGATTTGCCGGCCTTGACCATGTTAAAGCCAACGTTAGCAAAACTATGCATGATTTAAATGGCATCAAGCCTGCACCCGGTTTTGACCGCGTCCAATATCCAGGCCAAGGCAGTAACGAGCGTTACGCCAACAACCTGGCCAACGGCGTAGACATCCCAGAATCCATCATCGCCTATCTGGAATCCGACGATATCCACCATAATTCTTACGACGGTTTAGGCGCATTTGCCAACTAAACCCTTTTTTCAAGAATAAGACTTTAAATAGTATACAAAAAACACACGAAAACTGGTGTGAACCAGCTCTGACGAACAGAGCTGGTTCACTGGCTTTCGTGTGTCTTGTTGTTTTAGTCGCCTTAAAAAATGCTAAAACTAAAAGCTAGGACTCAAGTCTTTGGAATTACGTTTGATTTTCATCGCTTAACTCTAAAGCTAAACGCAAGTTCAATGAATTTTCTGGCGAATTCACTGAGAAACCCAAGGTCTCTTCGATACGCTGAATACGGTATTTAACCGTATTTCGGTGAACAAATAAAGCAGAGGCCGTGCGGGCTATTTCACATTGTGAATCTAAGTAAACATGTAACGTTTTACGTAATTCTAGTAAAGAAGCATCTTCCGGATAAGCAAAATCTTGAAGAATATTTTGGCAGAAAAACCGGACATCATTATGTTGCAAGTGATTAAACAAATGGAACATGCCTTTATTTTCATAAGTCATAATGGTGTCTGTCAGTTGCTGTGTTTTACGTTCTTCAAACACTAAGTGAGCTTGAGTATGTGATTGGTCGATTTGGCCAAGCGTTGGATAGGCATTGCCTACACTGAAAATCAGCTTTAATGGTAAAACGTTGGCGATATCTTCCCGTATTTTCAATAAAATCTTGTCTAAGTGAGCTGGCTTTGCTTGCAACATCAAGATGACTTCTTTAGTTTGAGAGAAATAAAACACTAACGCATCTGGGCAATACGTCTTAATGTTTTGACGTAACCAACGTGAGGCCATTAGTAACAATTCTTCACCATAAGGTGTCAATTTTGACAGCTTTAAGGCTGAGCTATCATAAACATGTATGATCTGATAGTAGGTAGATTTAATGTAACCAAATTTCTCATTCATCAAACGATCAGGCGCTTTATGCTGGTTTTGTGATGAGTAGTCAATGAGTTCCCGATAAAAGTCAGCTTCTTGAGCATACTTACTGTCCTCAATTCGTTCATTTTTAAATAGAATATAAGATAGCACCATCGAAGCTTGTTCAATGGCGAAATTCGAAATCGGGTAAGGAATATGCTCTGGATTCAAAATCACCAAGTGATGAGGGAAATTGCTGTAAACTTTAATCGGTACTAAAGACACATGCAACTCTTTATGATTAACGTCTTGAATAAGAAAAGAACCTTCTTGTTTAGAGGTAGTTTTCATTAGATCATACAATTGACTTGTATAATAATCTGCCCGATTGCTTGAATCATTGAAGTGAATCGAATGAGTTAATATTTTCCAATAAGGATTTAATAAAATAACGGGTGTTTTGACCATGTGACTAAATTGATCAATGACTATTTTGTTAGAAGCATCTTGAATCAATAGGTCTGAAAAACGCTTTTGTATATCTAAAGCAAATGATAATTCTTCATGACGGGTTCCCCAGATGATATCCAGAAATTGATGCAGTAAAGAGCCTAACGAATAATTGTCCGGAATCAAAAGTAAAGGGAAACCGACAGATTCAGCATAAGCAATCACGTGCTCATCCAATTGCCCTAAAAAACGGCCCACTTTAATCCCTAAGCCAACAGCCTTCGCACGCAGCAAGGAATCAATCAGTGGCAGCAACTCTTCTTGCTTATCTTGATATACCATGGCAGTCGACAGTAACAAGCAATCTTCTGTTACGAAGTGTTCAATATCAGGCGTTTCCGTAATTTCGACACTTTTTATTGGCAAATCTATCCGATCCAAACCAGGTGTAATTAATTTTATATCTGAAAAACGTGGTAAGTTAAGTAAGTCATTCAAACTTGTCATCGAAAGTCCCCCTCTATTTATAAGCAACTGATGTTAAGTTACAACAGCGCATACATTTTCAAATGAAGGCTGTAAATTTTTTTCGTTAGCGATAATTTTCGAGTATAATATGAGTATACTACTGAACGAATCATTGTTCAATCTGCATACCTAAGATAACTAAATTAGTGACTCATTACAAAATATCAAAGAAATCTTTGCAGATAAGTCACTTAAAAAATTAACTATGGAGGTCATCTTATGTACCATTCAATCAAAGTCCCCAAACGAACTATTATGACGCCCGGCCCAGTCGAAGTGCATCCTAGAGTACTGCAAGCTATGAGTAATTCAATTCTTGGTCAACACGACCCGGCTTTTTTAACGATAATGGATGAAGTTAAAGAATTAATCAAACAACCTTTTGGTACCCAAAACAAGCAGGCCTTTGCGGTCGACGGCTCGTCACGTTCAGGGATTGAAGCAGCGATGATTGCTATTCTAGAACGAGGTGACACAGTACTTATCCCAGCTTATGGACGTTTCGCTTACTTATTAGCGGAAATCGCAGAACGTTGTGGTGCAGAAGTGGTGTTGATGGAAAAAGATTGGGAAAGTCCCTTTGAGCAAATAGATATTATTAACAAAATTAAAGAGGTTCAACCTAAATTAGTCGCAATGATACATGGCGAAACAGCCAACGGCCAAGTGCAAGCTTTAGATCAAATCGGTGCTTATACTCAAGCAAACAATATTTATTTTTTAGTTGATATGGTAGCAACGTATGCTGGGATGGAATTGAAAGTCGACGAATGGGGCATTGATATAGCCATAGCAGGCAGTCAGAAATGTTTGAGCGTGCCAGCAGGTTTATCACTTGTCACGTTTAATGAACGTATCGAAAAATTGTTAGCAGAACGTTATCAACTAGAGTTAGGCTTAAGTGCTGATTTGCGTAATGAACGCCATATCCAAAGTAATTATCTTGATTTGAGTCAACTGATATGCTATTGGAATGAACAAAGAATCAATCACCATACGGAAGCGACAACTTTAATCTACGGTGTTCATGAAGGCTTACGTTTATTGTTAGAAGAAGGTCTCGAGAAAGTGTATGCCCGTCACCGCTTAAACAATCAAGCCATTATGGCCGGTGTGCAAGCGATGGGGCTAGAAATTTACGGACAAGCAAACACTAAGATGCCGACAGTGACGCCAGTTATCATTCCTCAAGGTGTGGATGCAGTCAAAGTACAGGAATTGATGTTGCATCAATTCGGGGTGGAAATCGCCAATAGTTTCGGAGACTTAAACGGAAAAATTTGGCGAATCGGTAATATGGGTTACAGCAGTCGCCATGAAAATGTTTTACAAGTGTTGAGTGCACTAGAAGGCGCTTTAGTATATTATGAAGTAGATATTAACGTCGGAAAAGCCGTCAAAGCTGCCTTGAATATTTTTCTGGAGAATGCTTAAGCAAATAGCGTGTGTAAATAGCTTGTTTAGAGAGCTTGTGTAAAGAGCTTGTGTAAAGAGCCTGAGTGAAGAGTTTAACTATGACACGGCATTTGACTTCTAGGTCACCGAGGTCGTTTAAATGAAGTGCTTTAGTAAAAATTTAAGTAAAGTGTGTTATAGCAAGGGGTTTATGCAGATTGAACAGCTAAATCTCAAATTTTATAGAATTTGCTATCTACATATGAAACGCTTTCATTTATAATGAAGCAGAAGATATAATCAGGAGGGATCATATGATAGAAATAACACCTCAAGAAGTCGATGAAACGATGGACTGGCTTGCAGGCATTTCAGATGCACAAGGACCAGGTACCACCCGTTTACTGTACAGTCCATCATGGATAGAGGCACAAAAGCAATTGAAGGAAAAGTTTGAAAGCTTAGGTTTTATTTGTGAATTTGATGCAGTGGGTAATTTATTTGCCACATTAGAAGGTAGCGAACAACCGGAAGAAGTCATCGCATCTGGTTCCCATGTCGATACGGTCACTAAAGGTGGACGATTAGATGGACAATTAGGAATTATGGCTGCTTACTTAGCCATGGAAAAACTGATCCAAAAAAATGGTCAACCTAAGAAAACATTACAAATCATATCCATGGCAGAAGAGGAAGGCTCTCGTTTCCCTTATGTATTCTGGGGCTCGAAGAACATCTTCGGTTTAGCGTATAAAAAGGATGTGGAAACCATCAAAGATGCTGAAGGCGTTGGCTTTGAAGAAGCGATGCGAGCAGCCGGTTTTGACTATTTAGAAGGTGAACCAAAATTTGCCAAGATTGCGGCCTTTGTTGAATTGCATATTGAACAAGGAAACTTCCTCGAAAAAGAAGGGAAACAAGTAGGAGTGGTGAATGCGATTGTAGGTCAAAAACGCTATGACGTTGTATTAAAAGGACAAGCCAATCACGCGGGAACGACTCTAATGTCTTACCGTAAAGATACAGTGGATTGCTTTGCTCGCATTGTGACACAAAGTTTAGATAAGGCTCGTGCCGAAGGTAATCCATTGGTCTTAACATTCGGTCGGGTGGAGCCTAAACCCAATACGGTCAACGTGGTACCAGGAGAAACTTTATTTTCGATTGATTGCCGACACACAAATCAAGACACGTTAAACCGCTTCACTCAAGAATTAGAAGCCGATATGCAAGCAATTTGTCAAGAGATGGGTATTGAGATTTCCATTGATAATTGGATGGATGAATCCCCAGTGCCAATGGATGAAACATTAGTTGAGACATTAGAAGCAGTTTGTCGAGAAAATGATTTGAACTACCAACTCATGCATTCGGGTGCAGGTCATGATGCACAAATTTTTGCGCCTCGTGTACCGACTGTCATGGTATTCGTGCCATCGATTGATGGCATTAGCCATAACCCGGCCGAACATACAGAAGCTGAAGATATTGTACCAGGCATTCAAGCATTAGCTGGCACACTAGAGAAATTAGCTTATTAATTAACTAAATATCTACTAAAAAATTTGTAATACCGAGGCGACATACCATTAAAATTAATTGGCTGTCGCCTTTGTGATTTTTATTCTGAAGAATGAATAATAGATACTCGCATGAAACCTTGCTAGAATAAGGATTCCTAACAGCTGTTGTGCTAATTGTACACTGAAAGTTGTTCATTTGTCAGTTGTGGCTAATGCGATAATTGGTTTAACCGCTTACAATGAACTTGAATGAATTGATAGCGGTTGCTAAAAATTAAAAAACTTAATTTAAGGAGGCAATTTATGGAAGCTCAAGATTATAAAGTCACGCAAGCGGAAATAACAAAGTTTCAAGCACGGGGATATACCAACGAGGATATTTTACCCAAGCCAGCAGAAAAACGTCACACAGGTTTAATGAACTATTTCACCTTATGGATGGGTTCCGTGCATAACATTCCTAACTACGCTGCTGTTGGTGGTTTTCTAGTTTTAGGCATGGCGCCAATCAACGTGATGCTCGCTTTAGTCGTTAGTGCACTAGTAGTCGCATTATTCATGACAATGAACGGTTTAGCCGGGTCCAAATACGGCATACCTTTCTCAATGCATTTAAGATCGACTTATGGTAATACAGGGTCAAAACTACCAGGTTTCTTACGTGGTGGAGTAGCTGCCATTGCTTGGTTCGGTTTACAAAACTATACAGGTTCACAAGCACTTCTTATTCTAATTAGTAAATTATGGCCAGGCTTTTTACAAATTGGTGATGGTACAAGCATTCTAGGAATTTCAATTCCAGGATTAATTGCTTTCACAATTTTCTGGGCAGCCAACATGTTAATTGGTCTAGGTGGCGGGGGTATTCTAAATAAGTTTACAGCTATTCTAAGTCCTATTATTTACATCGTATTTGGTGGAATGACTATCTGGGCAATCAATGTCGCAGGTGGAATCGAAAACATTATGTCATATGATGTGGCCGGTGCAACTGCAGGTCTTAATCCAATTGTCGGTTACTTAATGATTATTGCATCTGTCTTAGCGGTTTGGGCAGCACCAGGCGTCAGTGTGGCAGACTTTACTCAAAATGCGAAATCATCACGAGATCAAGTTGTCGGTCAAACAGCAAGTTTCTTAGTTTCCTACGTAGGGTTTGCTTTTGCGAGTGTGGTTATTTTAATCGGTGGATCCATTAATGCCGGCACAACTGAGTGGGATGTTTTAAACATCATCAACAGTTGGGACAGCACACCAGCCATTATCATCTCGTCACTGGTATTATTAATGACAACTATTTCAACTAACGCAACAGGTAATATTATTCCAGCAGCCTACCAATTAACGGCTCTTTTACCAAAGTATATTAATTACCGTAGCGGCGTTATCATCGCCAGTGTGGTCAGCTTCCTTATCATGCCATGGAAACTAATGGAAAATGCAGATAGTATCTATATTTTCTTGAACGCCATTGGTGCTTTATTAGGTCCTGTTGCCGGGATTATGGTCGCTCATTACTTCTTATTAAACAAACAAAGAATTGACTTAGATCAATTGTATTTCGATGAAAGAGATAAAGCTGCTAAAAGTATCTACCGTGGCACAAACACTCAAGCCTATATCGCAACATTTGTAGGGTTAGTCGTGTCGCTAAGCGGACAGTTTATTCCAGCACTAGCTTTCATTTCAAACGTTGCTTGGTTAGCAGGTTTTGGTACTGGCTTCCTTGTTTATTGGTTGTTAACCAAAACAGCAAGCAAAGATTCAATCATTGGGGCTATAAAATAAGTTAAATAATATAATATTAGGAGGAAAGTAAATGAGTTTTGATTTAGTAATTAAGAATGGTTTAGTTATCTTAGATGGTGGCGAAGTTCAAACAGATGTTGCGATTAAAGACGGTAAGATTGCCGAAATTGGTACAGACCTAGCAACTGAAGGGGCAAAAGTAATCGATGCTGAAGGTTTGGTAGTCAGTCCAGGTATGATTGACGCACACGTGCATATTACCGAACCAGGCGGCGGCTACCGTGACGAGTGGGAAGGCTATATCACAGGAACTTCTGCAGCAGCTAAAGGTGGCGTCACATCATTCTTAGAAATGCCTTTAAACCAAGTGCCAGCAACAGTTGACGCCAAATCTTTAGAAATCAAATATGCAGCAGGTGAAGGGAAATTAAAATCTGATGTTTATTCATACGGTGGCCTAGTTCCTTACACAGTGAATACGGGCGGCATCCAAGAGTTAGACGAAGGCGGGGTTATTGCTTATAAAGCTTTCATGTCAACATGTGGGGACCGTACAATCGATGGCGACTTCATGAACGTTGATGACTATTCATTATATGAAGGCATGAAGCAAATCGCTAAAACTGGCAAAATATTATCAATTCATGCGGAAAACGCAGAAATTACTGACCGTTTAGGCGATATTGCTTATAAAAATGGTGAAACGACGCTTAAAGCTTATGTTGAGTCTCGTCCAGTCTTTACTGAAGTAGAGCCAATCAACCGTGCCATTGAATTAGCTAAAGAAACAGGCTGTCGTTTACATATCGTTCACGTGGCTTGTAAAGAAGGTGTCGATGCGATCACTAAAGCTCAAGAAGAAGGCGTAGACGTCACATGTGAAACATGTACTCACTACCTATACTTCGAAACAGATGAGTTAGATGCGATTGGGCCAGTGGTTAAATGTTCACCACCAATCCGTGATAAAGCTCAACAAGATGCTTTATGGGAAAGAGTCTTAAACGGTAAGATTGATTTCATTACATCTGACCACTCACCATGTACCCCAGACTTGAAAGACAAAGAAAACGCCTTTGAAGCTTGGGGCGGTATCTCAGGCGTACAAAACAACGTTGATATCTTGTTTGACGAAGGGGTTCAAAAACGCGGTATGAGCTTGCCTCAATTTGCGGCAGTCACAGCTACAAACGTTGCGAAATTATTCGGCATTGAAGAAAAAGGTAGCATCGAAGTTGGTAAAGATGCAGACTTCGTCCTAATCAAACCAAATTCACCTTACACACTAGCTACAGAAGATTTGGCTTACCGTAACCAAATAAGCCCTTATGTAGGACGCGAAATTGGCGCTCAAGTAGCCTCAACAATCTTGCGTGGTGAAGTCGTTTACTCAATGGAAGACGGCATTTCAGAAGCATTCCCTGGCGACTTCGTCAAAAAATAGTAAATAACACACAATGTTTATCTATTCATAACATCCCCCAATAGAAAACTCCCTAGCCAGAAGACGGCTAGGGAGTTTTTGGGTTATAACCACCACCTGCTAGGTCGAAGCTCTTAATAAACATTTCACATCAGGAGAAGCACCTAATAGAAACGTATCGATACATCCCTTCAAAGCAGTCGGTTAAAGAAAGAGGATGTCAGTCATTCACGTTCCTGACGATTAAATTTAGCTCAGGCGGCGAACTATAATCGTCGTGAGCTTCCAGCGAACGACACCGCCGGTCTCAAGGTCTTTGCTAGAAGTCTTTTTGAAACAGAAGTGAACTGTATACTTGGTGGAAGGATTGGATAGTCGTTTGGTCGGCGAGCTAGTGCATGTTAACTCCATGGATTGCGGGCTAAGACAGAAGAAGGCATCAAGGCGATTCGAGCAACGCATCCAAGCTCTTGTTTCATATCATGACTCACATCAGTACTGAACCATTCGCTCCACGGAACCATTCGCTCCACGGATCCCCCTCCCACCATCAAAGCCTGACGTTGCCAGATAGCTTCACTCAATATATCTCACCTTAGTTATACTCATTCATATGTTGAAATAAAAAAAAGCCTTCTAACACGTTGGTTAGAAGGTTTAGGCTTTAGAATAATAAAGTGACGATTGGAATGGTAATCATCGAAAGTAGGGAAGTCATGAAGACTATTTGACTGGCGAATTTCGCATCGTTACCGTAGTTGCCGCTGAACATTGCCACGTAGGTAGCGGTTGGCATAGAAATCATAATCACCGGAATGACTAAAGCAGGCCCTTCGATACCAAAGGCTTTAAGTGCCAGTGTGATAACGATTGGCACAATCAATAATTTTAAGGCTGAAGCCATATAGATGTACTTGCTTTGGAAGGCTTCTTTTAAGTTGCTGCGTGATAACATCAAGCCGATAACAATCATGGCTAAAGGTGAAGTGGCCGGACTCATCATCGTGATGACACTATTGAGAGGTTCGGGCACGCCCCACTGGAAGCCGAAGAAAATAAGTCCCACAACAATTGATAAAATCCCTGGACTGAAGACAACTTTCTTCCAATTAAAACCAGCTGCTTCTGTTCCATTACGTGAAATTAAGTAAACACCGAGGGACCATGAGACAGTTTCAAAGATAAAACCGGCACCGACAACAGCATAGAATAAGGCCTCTTGACCAAGTAAACTTTGGACAATCGGGTAACCCATAAAGGAAGTGTTCGAGAGTAATAAGGCTGTTTGGAAAATATCCTTTTGCCCTTTTGTTAAAGGTAAGCGTTTAGAAGAAAAGAAGCCTACAAGGAACATCACGACATAACAAAAGGCCATCACACCCAAGACCATAAAAGCGGTGTTTAAACGTTCTTCACTCATTTCTAGCTGCATGGCAGAGAAAATGGTGGCGGGCATTGTCACGTAAAGTACTAACTGAGTAATATCTTTTTGACCTTTTTCAGAGATCAGGTTCATTTTTCCGGCTACAAAACCAATCACAATTAACAGAAATAAGACAGATACTTTTTCTAAAGTTAAGAAAAAATCTATTTGCATGGAGACATCCTCCCTAGTTGTATTTTCTCTATTATGACAGACTCGTGAGTTGTGACGCAATGCGAAAGATTACAAAAATATAGGAAACCTTGTCATAAGTAGTCAAAAAATCGCGATTGTTTTAAAGGCTGTCAGTAATTTTTCCCTAATAGCAGTTTTTGGTGTAACATAAAGGTATTAAAAGTGTGAAAGGATCTGATAAGTTGAATAAGGAACGTAAAATTTCAATCTTACAAGATGTGTTGCGCTTCAAATCGGTAAACGATCACGAAGAGGAAGTCGCTAAGTATTTACAAGCGTTATTGGCAGAGTTTGATATTGCTTCAAACTTAGTAGAATATGCTCCCGGTCGTAGTAATTTGGTGGCAGAGTTAATAGGGAGTGCTCCCGGTAAAACACTAGGCTTCACTGGTCATTTAGACGTTGTCTCAGCTGGTGATGAATCAGAATGGATTCACCCGCCTTTTGATGCGGTTATTGATGGCAACAAATTATATGGTCGTGGTTCGACAGATATGAAAGGTGGAACGGTAGGTTTAGTTTTAGCAATGATTGAATTGAAAGAAAAAGCAATTCCTTTCAATGGTAAAATCAAACTTCTAGCCACTGTCGGTGAAGAAATCGGAACAGTCGGGGCTAAGCAATTAACTGCCTTAGGTTACGCTGACGACTTAGATGGTTTATTAGTAGCAGAACCCAGTGGGGCAGGTAGTTTAGTGACTGCTCATAAAGGTTCAATGAGTTATAAAGTGACTTCATTTGGTAAATCATCGCATAGTTCGATGCCACAAGAAGGTGTGAACTCGATTAACCAATTGGCAGAATTTATTGTCCGTGCCAATAGTGCGATGGCAGAAATTTCTGAAGCTTACGACAATTCTAAATTAGGACGTACCACACATGCGGTCACGATTATTAATGGTGGAAATCAAATCAATAGTATCCCTGAAAAAGCAGTAGTGGAAGGCAATATTCGCTCAATTCCAGATTATGACAATACAAAGATTATCACTTTAATGGAAACAATTATTGAAGAAATTAACCAAGCGATTGAAGGTCGTCTAGAACTTGAATGGACTCAAAACAACTATCCAGTTGAAAAACCTGAAGATTCAGATTTAGTGAAAGCGGCCCAAGCAATTGTGGGTGACTTACCAATTATTGGAATTTCACCTACAACGGATGCGGCACAATTTACTCAATCTAAAACAAAGTTTGATTTCTTACTTCACGGACCTGGCGTGCCGACCTTGCCACACCAAGTCAATGAGTATATTGAAATCGATGACTATTTACAATTTATCGATCGTTTCCAAGCCATTGCTTTAGAATACTTAAAGTAGAAAAGACTGACGATTACAAGTAAATTGCATCAACTTAAGTCTTATAAATCGGACAAAATATAACTAATTCAGCCACGCAAGGATGGCATGATAGACCTCAAGACCATGGGTTTCTACTTGGGTTCGGTCAAAATCATGATCATCTGAATCAATAATATGCAATTGGGCGTCTGGGATGTGTTGACTCATTAAACGAGATTGACGCACAGGCACATCGGTGTCTCCAGACGCCGCTGCTATAAATGTTTTTGGAAGCGTTTTTAAGTCGGCATAACTCAGTGAAAAATCACGAGCCGATTGATGAGGCGGTAGTAAGTTAGCCATCCAGTTTCCTGCTTGTCGAGCGGCTAAATAAATCAAAAAACGTTCATCCATTGATCCAGTCACCAGTGGCTGTTGACCAATTAGACGTTGGATGGAAGCGGGAGAGACTTCTTTGAAGGTTAAGTAATGACGACTCGGTAAACTGAAACTGGCTTCATTAAGGTTGAAGTAACCATAAAGAGCGATAATACCGGCTGCTGTTTGCATTGTCTGATTATGAGGCATATTTTTATCAACGTTAACTTGTTTAGCCGCAAGGTATAAGGCTAGATAAGCACCGGCTGAACGCCCAAATAAATAATAGCGTTGAGTCGTTAATTGTAGGTTTCCCAATTCAGACTCAGTATTTTCTAAAAACCACTCGATAGCTGTTTGAGCATAGTCAAGAATTAAGTCGAGACCTGTTTCAGGTGCTAATAAGTAGTCAACTGCTAAAATTCCGTAGCCTGCTCCGGTCAATTGTTCGATATAAACCTCAGGCAAATCGTCACGTTGTCCAAAGATGAGACCACCACCATGAAAATAAATTAAAGTTGCTAGGTAAGTCTGTGTGCGAGAGGGGCGGTAAAAGCTTGCTTGTAAAGGTAACTCCTTGAAGCTAGCAAAAGTATAAATTTCTTGGCTATAAGTCATAAGCATCCTCCTGTTAGTCAAATTGATACTCTAAGTGTAGCTTAAAACTGTAAAAATTAGTGACTAGTGACTGTATTTTATTCAAAGTAGACAAAACAATTAGAAGTTTTAGAGAGTTTAAGCATTTAAAGCAGGCATGTAAGCGGTTATAATGAAAGGGAAAGGGAGGCTAAATAATGTTACATACAGTGATTCAAAAAAATAATTATCAAGACTCTATTAACTTGATGCTTTTAACAAACTCAGTGAACGACGTTGACGGGGTGAAACAAGGGCAAGTCATGATGGCAACGGATGCCAATAAAGATATCTTTAAGAGTGCAGGTATGCATACTCCAGAATTAGAGGCAGCTGGCGCAAATGATATGGCAATTGTCGTTGAAGCAGACGATGAAGCAGTTCTAGAACTAGTATTAGGAGAAGTTGAGCGTTTCTTAGGCGATTTATCTAATAAAAAAGCAGAATCAGGCACAACCAGTGTAGATAATTGGCATGACGCTTTAGAAGCAATGCCAGAAGCTAATTTAGCGCTATTTTCCATTCCGGGAACTTATGCAGCGGATGAGATTGAGAAAGCTTTAGATGCAGGTTTACATGTTTTCTCATTTAGTGACAATATCTCGTTAGAAGATGAAGTTCGTTTGAAAGAAAAAGCACACGAGAGCGGTTTATTATTAATGGGTCCTGACTGTGGAACGGGTGTCTTATCAGGCATTCCACTAGCCTTTACAAACGTTACAAATCCAGGGAATATCGGAATTGTGGCTGCTTCTGGAACAGGTATTCAAGAAGCCACCACATTAATTGACCGTTTAGGCGGAGGCGTGGTACATGCGATTGGTACCGGCGGACGCGATTTAAACGAAGCCGTTGAAGCCACTACAATGATTGATGCAGTGGTTGCTTTAGAAAAACATGATCCAACCGATGTGATTTTAGTGATTTCTAAGCCACCAGCAAAGTCAGTTCGTGATAACGTAATGAAAGTTTTACAATCATTATCTAAACCAGTGGTCGCTATTTTCTTAGGTGAAAAACCAGAAGCTCACGTAGGTAATGTTTCCTTAGCTTATACATTAGAAGAAGCAGCCCGTATTGCGGTTGATATTTCAAATGGGGAAACCGTGAAAGCCAACTACTTAGATCCAGTTGAATTAGAAGTAACGGAAACGTTAGCAGAAGGCACAACCGTTAAAGGTCTTTATTCAGGTGGGACGTTAGCAAGTGAAGCGGCTACTTTAATTGCGGACGCTTTAGGCTTGGAAAATGCTAAAGGCGAAGAAGGGTATATCTTAAACACTCAAGGCTTCCAAGTGATGGACCTTGGTGATGATATGTATACGCAAGGTAAGCCACACCCAATGATTGATCCAGACGTACGTGTACGTAAATTACGTGAAGTGATTCAAGATGAAACAACGGGCGTGATTTTACTTGATGTGGTATTAGGTTACGGTTCACATCCAGATATGGCTGGTGCGCTTGCTCCAGATATTAAAGCGGCTTTAGATAATGCTGCAGCTAGCGGTCGTCGTTTATATGTGATTGGTACAGTTGTTGGAACAGATAATGATCCGCAAAACTATGCTGAATCAGTAAGAACATTGAAAGAAGCTGGCGTGATTGTTGAAAGTAGTAACGCGCGTGCAATCCGTGCAGCCCTTAAATTAATGGGCCATGATTTAGTGGTAGCTGATAAAGGTCACGTTGACTATACTGGTGAAAAAGTTGAATTACCAATGGCAAGCGAGAAAGTCATCGACTTATTAAATTCTAAACCTAAAGTAATCAATGTGGGAATTGAAAGTTTCACTGAGCCAATCGTTACATATGGTGGCGAAGCCTTACAGTTTAACTGGAGACCACGTGCCGGCGGTAACAAGAAATTAATCCGTATTTTAAATGAATTAGACAAACGCGAAGCACAAATCGACGAAGATAACCAAATGATTATTGACCGTTTCTTAGAATCACAACCGTTCTTAATGGATGCTCAACCAGCTAAAGACGTGATTCCTGAGTTAAACACAGACGAGAAACTTGTGTTACACGCTGGACCACCTATTAAATATGAGAATATGACCGGACCAATGCAAGGGTCAGTGATTGGCGCGATGTTATTTGAAGGTTGGGCAACTGACCAAGAAGATGCACGTAGACAATTAGAAGCAGGCGAAGTTAAATTTATCCCTTGTCACCATGTGGGTGCGGTTGGACCAATGGGTGGGATTACAACGGCTAATTTCCCAGTATTTGTTGTTGAAAACAAAGCTGATGGAACAAAAGGTTACTGTATTATGAACGAAGGTATCGGTGAAGTGTTACGTTTCGGTGCAAACTCTCAAGCAGTAGTTGACCGCTTAACATGGATGGCTAATACATTAGGACCAGTGTTAGGAAAAGCTTTACGCACGATTGAAGAAGGCTTGAACTTAAACGTGATGATTGCTCGTGCGATCTCAATGGGTGACGAGTTCCACCAACGTAATATCGCTGGTTCATTAGTCTTCCTTAAAGAAATTACACCATCTATCGTGACATTACCGATTGATGATAAAGAAAAACAAGAAGTTATCCAATTCTTAGCAGATACTGACCAATTCTTCTTGAACATTATGATGGCCGCTGGTAAAGCCATGGTTGATTATGTTCGTAAAGTAGAAAAAGGAACAGTTGTAACAACAATGGCTCGTAATGGTGAAAACTTTGGTGTCAGAATTGCAGAACTTGGCGACGAGTGGTTTACTGCACCAGTTAACACACCAGACGGCTTATACTTCAGTGGTTACTCATCAGAAGACGCGAATGCGGATATTGGTGACAGTGCGATTACTGAAACTGTCGGAGTGGGTGGTATGGCAATGATTGCTGCACCAGGTGTAACACGCTTCGTTGGATTAAATGGTCTATCCGATGCTGAGAAGATTTCTGATGAAATGCAGAAAATATCTATCACGAATAACCCAACATGGACAATTCCTAACTGGGACTTCAAAGGTTCAACTTTAGGTATTGATATTCGTAAAGTGGTTGAAACAGGTATTACACCAATCATCAACACAGGGATTGCTCATAAAGAAGCAGGTGTTGGACAAATTGGTGCAGGGACAGTTCGCGCACCGCTAGCATGTTTCGAAAAAGCACTGATTGGCTATGCGAAATCAGTAGGTATTGACGTCGATAGCGAGTAAGTTAAGGTGGCAACTAAATCTTTTCAACAAACACTGACTAGTTCATTTGTCATCAGCCAGTATTTGGCTGATGACTTATTAGGCAAACAGACGCATCAGCAAATTAAAGTCCATTCGGTTTTTCCGAATGGCTTTAATTTAGATTTACAAGGTCAGCTGATATTCGTCGGTAAACACGGTGGCGATGTATCGGCCTTTGGTTTAACACTCGAAGCATCGGTCTTTTCACATTTGCAAAAGGCCCTTGTTGTCGGGCAAAGAGTTCGAATCACACCGACGGCGTGGACTTTTTATTCGCGACCAAATTTGCTACAATTAGTGCCAGGTCACGTGGAGAAAGTGGCTGTAGATATTGTGCCGATTACCCTTGAACAGTTGAAGACTAGCGCTCTAGAGGAAAGCCTCGAGGCAGCTAACGTCTACGCTCAATCTGGTTTCGCACTTAGAGCAGACATGACCCAGCTATTGGAGCAGTATCAAGCTGCGCTCCAACTTTCAGGGGACTTTCTTCAGCCAGACTTGCTTCGCCAATTCATCGGAGCAGGAATTGGCCTGACGCCTAGTGGTGACGACTTCTTGCAAGGAATGCTATTGCTGGAACAAGCAGTCGCTAGGGACACGAACTTGTCTGACACGGTCGTCAAAGCCGCCTTACCAGCAAGTCACCATGGACAAGAAAGACCCAGTTATAGCTTGTCTGACTATGTCCAAACAGCTTTACAAGAACGCTCAACGACAGCCGTTAGCCAGGCCTATTATCAGGCACTGTTTGCAGGAAAAGTTAACTTAAGTTGGGTGAAACTCTTGACGGCCATCAAAACAGACAACACAGGCCAACTCAAAGCTGCTGTCCAGCAGATACAAGCCTACGGCGCAACTTCTGGCAACGATATTCTCTTAGGTATGTTAAATGTGTTGAAATTTATTTAAATTTTCGGAGGTAATTATGGGAAAAAGAATCGTAGTAGCATTGGGCGGAAACGCCATTTTAACAGATGATCCATCAGCTAAAGGACAAATTGAAGCCTTACGTTACACAAGCAAACGTCTGATTGAATTAATTAAACAAGGGCACCAATTGATTATTAGTCACGGAAACGGGCCACAAGTCGGTAACTTATTGCTTCAACAAGTGGCAGCAGATTCAGAAAAGAACCCAGCAATGCCTCTAGACACTTTAGTGGCGATGACACAAGGTTCAATTGGCTACTGGCTACAAAACATGATGAATGAAGCACTAGCCGAAGGCGGCATCGACAAACAAGTCGCTTCGGTCGTAACTCAAGTCGTTGTCGACGAAAACGACAGTGCCTTTACTCATCTTACAAAACCTGTTGGCCCATTCTTAACAGAAGAAGAAGCCAAAGCAGCTACAGAAGCTACCGGCGATACTTATGTGGAAGATGCTGGTCGTGGCTACCGTAAAGTGGTTGCCTCACCAAAACCAATCAGCATTGTAGAGTACCCAGTCATCAAAGCAATGATTGAACAAGATTTTGTTACAATCTCTGCAGGTGGTGGCGGTATCCCAGTTAAAAAAGTTGACTATGGTTATGAAGGCGTTGAAGCCGTCATTGACAAAGATTTCGCTTCAGCCAAATTAGCAGAATTAGTCGAAGCTGACTTCCTAGTTATCCTAACAGGAGTCGACAATGTTTTCGTAAACTACAACAAACCTAACCAAGAAAAATTAGAAAACGTCACTGTCGCTCAGTTGAACAACTGGATTGCAGAAGAGCAATTCGCACCAGGCAGCATGTTACCAAAAGTAGAAGCCGCAATTTCCTTTGTGGAAAACAACCCAAAAGGTAAAGCAGTCATCACATCATTGGAAAACATCGAAGCAGTCATGGGCGAAGGCTCCGCAACTGTTGTCTCAGCCGAATAATATCCAAATATCCAACAGCCCTTCCTCAACGAAAACAATCGACGAGGGAGGGCTGTTTGTTTTCACCCTAAACGAAAAAAATGCCACTTAAAAGCGCCGGAAAACCAAGCACAAGGGTGTCCCTTAGCTAAGCAGAAGCAAATATGGTATACTAAAGAAGTAGCGTGTTGAAGAAATGCGCGAAAAAGGGTAGTTTCAATGAATCTTAATGTGCATAACCATTCACATGGTGTAGATGTTTTTCGAAGAAAGCGGTGTATAGAATGAGAAACAAGAATATGTTCAGAAGTACAGTGAGGATCAAACAAGAACTTTCAGACTGGTTCGCTACCCAATCAGCTGTAGGTGCAAAGGTCACTAAAGTATCAGACGATTCCATCACATTATCCATCGAGGACCGAGAAATCGAACTCGTCCCCCATAAAAACGACGGCCTAGAAGCAGAAATATCAGTCGAAGCAGAAGCGTTGAACAACATCATTGCCAAAGTCTCCGTCGGAGAAACACTCAGAACTGGAACAGGCCAATGGACCTTCTATTCCGAACCAGACGCCCAACGACTCATCTTTAGCGAAACAGAAACATTCGCTTAGCGCAATCACATAAATTAACACACTCAGCCAGACGTTACGTCTGGCTGTTTATGTTTTCCACGAATCAAAGAGGCACAACAGCCCTCAACTTGAAAGGCCCTTAAAGCCTCAACTCCCAGCCGCTTGGTGCCTGCCGGCGGCCCGTCCCTAAAAGTAAGGCAAGTGAAAACTATCCCAAGAAAGAATAGCGCTAGACGCAAAAAAATATCGCAATGAAAACGAATTTATATGGTATCATATGGAATAATATATGGTAAAGGGGACGAGCGTATGTCAGCAATTGTACCAATGAGTTTGTTAGTTGCTGTAATGATAGGAGGGTTCATTGCGGCTAAGTTATCCTTGTTTAGTGACCATGCTGAGTCGGACTTATCGGTCATGATCACGCAAATCGCTTCGCCTGCCCTTATTTTATCGACCGTGAACTCGGCCGGTTCACTAGGAACTAAGCGTGAGGCAATGATCTTCCTGTTGATTGCCTTTCTCTTATTCGGACTGTATATTCCCCTCGCGAGCTTAATGACCAGGTGGTTTAAATTCCCCCAGAAATCCCTGGGAGTCGCCAAGTTTTTGTTGATCAACAACAATACAGGCTTCATGGGTCTACCGGTAATTTTAGCGATGTACGGTGAAGGGGCGATGTTTTATGCGGCTTTGATGAATATCCCGACTAACCTGTTTTCTTTTTCTTATGGTGCTTGGGCAATGGCCAAACACAGCCATCAAGAGGCTAAACCACCATCACTCGTAAAAATTCTATTCTCGCCAGGCTTTCTGACTTCGATTGTGGTGATTGTTTTCTTCGTTTTCGATTGGAGATTGCCCATCGTAATGGCGGATTTTTTTAGTCTAGTGGGTGCCATGACAACGCCTCTGGCTTAGCTTTTATTAAGATGCTGCTTTTCCCGATGATGGTCTATCTGATATTCGCTTCCTTTATCAGCAATCCGATTATATTGAGTGTTCTGATTGTGATTGCCGGCATGCCGGGACCCGCAGTTTCTACCAGTTTTGCGATTCTCTATGAGGCGGACGTCGGCCTAGCTGCTCGCTATGTCTTTGTCTCGACCTTATTATCGGTCGTGACCATCCCTTTCATTGTGAATCTATTGGGTCTGACGTAATACTTGCTTGACAAAGGGCTGGATAAGGTCTAAAATACAAACAACTTATATAGAATTTCTTTAATCGTGTTCCGTGAAACACGAAAGAATCACACGTTTAACTTTGCCCCCACAATAGGGCTGAGTGTCTTTCTTTGTGTACTCACGATCAGTAACTACGGTTACTGATCTTTTTTTATGGGCCAAATATGAATCTTAAGCATAAGGAGTTTGATAAAAATGGATAGTAAACTACCAATTATTGCGCTTGATTTCGCAACTGTCAACGAGCTGCATGAGTTTTTAACATTATTTCCCACGGGTGAAACACTCAATTTAAAAGTGGGGATGGAAATGTACTACATGAACGGTCCTGAATTGGTGCGCGAATTGGTAGCCGCTGGACACAAACTTTTCTTAGATCTGAAATTGCACGATATACCCAACACTGTCAAGCGCAGCATGAGCATCCTTGCTCAATTAGGCGTTTCAATGGTTAATGTCCATGCAATGGGCGGATCAAGCATGCTAGAAGCGGCCAAAGAAGGTTTAGTAGCCGGTACCCCAGCAGGAGCTGAAACACCGCTACTGATCGCAGTGACTCAATTAACGTCAACCACTGAAGCACAAGTGCTCAACGAACAATTGAGCCGTGTCAGCCTCAACGAAAGCGTCAGCCAATATGCTAAAACGACAGCTGCTGCTGGTCTGGATGGTGTCGTTTGTTCGCCACTTGAAGCAGCACAAATCAAAGCAGCGTTAGGTAAAAACTTTCTAACGGTCACTCCGGGTATTCGCTTGGCAAGTAATGAAGTCACTCAAGATGACCAATACCGAATCGCCACACCCGAAAAAGCCGCTGCCATCGGAAGCGACTATATTGTAGTCGGACGTCCAATCACGCGTGCACAGAAGCCGCTCGAAACTTACCGCCAACTAACACAAGCCTGGCAAGCAGCTAAAACTAAGGGGGAAGCCTAATGACACACACACCTAAAACCAGTTTAGAAATAGCCGATATCTTACTAGAAATCGGTGCAGTCAGCTTGAATCCGACAGAACCTTTTACATGGGCAAGTGGCTTGAAGACACCGATTTATTGTGATAATCGTCTGATTATCAGTTATCCAGCGGCTCGTCAACAAGTCGAACAGGCATTAGCTGATTTAATTCAAAGCGAATTTTCTGACGTCGATGTCATTGCAGGCACAGCCACAGCCGGCATTCCACATGCGGCGATTGTTGCTTACTTACTGAATAAACCAATGATCTACGTGCGCTCGAGCGCCAAAGCCCACGGCAAACAGAATGCCATCGAAGGTCAGCTAAAAGCGGGTCAAAAAGTCGTGATGATTGAAGATTTAATCAGTACGGGTGGCAGCGTGATACAAGCAGCCGACATGGTCACACAAGCCGGCGGTGAAGTACTCGGGGTGTGTGCCATCTTCAATTACTTACTTGCTAAAGGCAAAGTGGCCTTTGAAGAAACGACTTATCCGCTACATACCTTAACGGATTACCAAATTCTAATTAATCAAGCAGTCAAAAACGAAAACTTAGCAGCCCACCGAGAAACGTTGGAGCAATGGTATCAAGATCCACAAGCTTGGTCACAAGCCTTTACTCAATCATAGGCGATCACATAGTAACAAAGTACTCAAGTCACTTGCGAAAACTCAATAGCCATTAATAAAGGAAGCCTGTGAGCTTCCATTAAGGGGAAAAAATACAATGAACACATATGAACAGAATAAGAACGACCGCAGAGCGCTAGTTGCTGCCATTATCGCTTCAGGCATGGACGATTTAAACGTCATGTTTCTAGCGTTCTCAATGTCGACGATTATTACACAACTTAATTTAACCAGTGCCCAAGGCGGTTGGATCGGTACGATTACCAACTTTGGCATGCTATTTGGCGGCGTGGTTTTCGGGGTTTTAGCAGACCGTTACAATAAATTTAAGGTATTTAAATGGACCGTCATTATTTTCTCGGTCGCAACCGGTTTAGTTTTCTTTACAGAAAGTATAGGCTATCTATACTTAATGCGCTTTATTGCGGGAATCGGTGTTGGGGGAGAATACGGTGTAGCTATCTCGATTATGGCCGGTATTGTCCCTCAAGAAAGAATGGGGCGTATCAGTTCTTTAAATGGGATTGTCGGCCAAGTTGGTTCGATTACATCAGCGATTCTAGCAGGTTTAATCGCCCCACTATTCGGTTGGCGCGGACTGTTCTTGTTCGGTCTGTTACCACTTGTTTTAGTTATCTGGATGCACTTTGCGGTTGATGCCACTCATGTATCAGATAGCGGTCGCCAAACGACGAATTCAGCATCAACAAGTAAAGGGCGCATCGCTGACTTGTTTAAAACGAAAGCTTTGATGCATCAAACGCTTGCTTTAATGGTTATGACGACTGTTCAAATTGCGGGTTACTTTGGCATGATGAACTGGTTACCGACGATTATGCAAGCCAATATCGGCGTCAGTGTTAGTGGCTCAAGCGCTTGGATGGTCACGACGATTCTTGGAATGTGCTTAGGTATGCTAGTTTTCGGTCAATTACTTGATCACTTTGGTCCGCGCTTAGTTTACGGCGTCTTTCTTTGTTGTTCTGCTGCATCGGTTTACTGCTTTACCTTTGCTAAAACAGGGCCCCAATTATTAATTGGAGGCGCAATCTTAGGCTTCTTCGTTAACGGGATGTTTGCCGGCTATGGGGCAATGATTACTCGTTTGTATCCTTATGAAGTTCGAACGGTCGCGAACAATACGATTTTAAATGTGGGTCGTGCCGTGGGAGGCTTCTCATCAGTAATTATCGGAATGATTCTTGATTCGTCAGGTGTTCCAACCGTGATGCTCTTTCTAGCTAGCCTGTATGTCATTAGCTTCGTATTTATGATGAGTTTACCGAATCTGAAACAGGCGCGCTATATAAAACATGGGCAAAGTGCCAGCAAAGCCAGTTCTGTGGCGGTAGCTCCCTTGGCAGAAATTTAAAGTCTACTATAGATAAGCTTACTTATGAACACACGTTGCCTTGTAAAGGTGGCGTGTGTTTTTGTGTGGCTAAGTATCAAAGGCCGAAAGCTTGCTTTTTAGCGTCTGGCTCTGATAGAATCATCGAGCGAGACTTTTTAGCCCTATTTTGCCATTAATAGTGGTCTTGGCTTTTAGGATTTTGTTACGTAGCCTTTAAGAATTGGTTAGGTTAGTTTTTTTTCATGTAAGTTCGGTGGATAGTATGTTAAAATACTGGGGTAATATATTGTGAGGTGATTGTGTTTGGTTCAGGCATCTGATTCGTCGATGGAGCTTCGGATTCAAGGGGCTCTTATTACGCATATGTTAGATTATTATCAATATATCCCGTTGGATGAGTTTTTAGCGAACCACCCTCATTGGAGCACCTCCCAAATTCAGGATACATTAGCATTGCTTCAGGCGATTATTAGTGTGGACTTGAAGACAATCGAAACATTGGCCCCAAAACTTCATCTTGATTTTCTACAACACCCTTCTTTTCTTGAGCGTAAAGTATATAGTTATACGCAAAATTTGATGCTAAATCTTTCAGAATATGAATATGCAGACTATTTGCGTGGTTTAACGCCTATATTGGTGGATGTTATGCGCCTTGTGGTGGTTAAACATGCGTTACCCGATTTGGATCAGTATATGATACAAGTATCAAAAGAAACGACAGATGGTCGTTTGATTTATAAGGGTTTGCAGTGGAATCAAGAGGAAATTGAGAGTGGTCATAACCAGGTGCATAAAAGCTGGCAGAAATATTATGGGAAGCATTTCAATTACAATCATTATGTGAGTTCGAGTCATCTTTTGAAATTATTGATGGATTATGGCAAAGATGAGGATATTAAAGAGACAGCGACTCAAGTGCGTCAAGTTGAGAAAGACTTGCGAAACATAGTGGCTCATGAAGTGCTATTCGTAGATGATGCTTGGTTGCAAGAACGATCGAATATGGATGCGGATGAAATACATGGATTATTAATGCGTTTAATCTATATCGCAGGCCTAGACGATCAAAAGCAATGGGATGTTATAAGTGATTTAAATGAACAATTGAAAGAATTATTTAAAGCCAGAATCCAAGAGATTCGGGCAAATTAAACTATCTACTATACTAAAGGAGTTTACGTTTGTATGAAGAAATTAGTCATTCGTGGAGGCAAGCCATTAACAGGTGAAATTACAATTAATGGTGCGAAGAATAGTGCTGTTGCTTTAATTCCAGCTGCTATTATGGCCGATTCAGAAGTCATCTTAGAAGGTGTACCGGATATCCAAGATGTGTATTCGTTGCTTGAAATTTTAAACGATTTTAACGTTAAAACTGAATTTAAAAATAATACGTTGAAAATCGATCCTTCGGAAATTGCATCAATTCCAATGCCAACAGGCAAGATTCAAAGTTTACGTGCGTCCTATTATTTTATGGGTGCCACCTTATCTAAGTTTGGTGAAGGTGTGATTGGTTTACCAGGAGGCTGTTTCTTAGGCCCGCGTCCGATTGATCAACATATTAAAGCCTTCCGTTCTTTAGGTGCAGAAATTGATGATGATTTTGGCGTGATTAGCCTAAGTTCACCTAACGGTTTACAAGGAACACGTATTTATATGGACGTTGTATCGATTGGTGCAACAATCAACGCTATTCTTGCAGCGGTGAAAGCAGAAGGTAAAACAACGATTGAAAACGCAGCTCGCGAACCAGAAATCATTGATGTAGTTACTTTATTAAATAAAATGGGCGCTAAAATTCGTGGTGCAGGCACGAGCGTGATTCGTATTGAAGGTGTCGAAATCTTACATGGAACGAGTCATACTTTAATCCCAGACCGTATTGAAGCGGGCACTTATTTAACTGCTGCAGTCGCAATGGGTGACGAAGTTCGTGTAAATAACGTCATCTATGAGCATATTGAAAGCTATATTGCGAAATTAGATGAAATGGGCGCGAAGATGGAAATTGGTGAGGACAGTATTTTAGTCCATAAATCAGATGACTTACAAATGGTCAGCTTGAAGACATTACCTTATCCAGGTTTTGCGACTGACTTACAACAACCGATTACGCCACTATTAGTGAAAGCTATTGGTAAAGGGACAGTGATGGATACAATTTATCCTCAACGAGTGAAACATATTCCAGAATTAAATCGTATGGGAGCTAACATCCGAGTGGATGGCGATATTATTCGCGTTGAAGGCCCTTCAAACTTATCAGGAGCACCGGTTCGTGCGAGTGACTTAAGAGCAGGCGCCAGCCTTGTGATTGCTGGTTTAATGGCTGAAGGTGAAACGACAATCACAGGTGTAGAAAACATCTTACGTGGTTATACAGATATCGTTGGTAAATTGCGTGCAATTGGCGCAGATATCGACATGATTGAAGATGACCAAGAAGAAGCATAAAGTTAAAAAAGTATAGAAAGTAGGCATCTCATGGCAGACGCTTTTTCGTTAGAAACATTGTTAGAGAAAGAAGTGAAAGAGTTATACGCGTACGCGCGTGAACTCGATATACCTAACTATAGTCAATTAAGTAAGAAAGAATTGGCTTTAGCAGTAATGAGAACACAAGAAGAAAAGCAAGGATTCTTCCAAGTTGAAGGTGTTCTTGATATTCGTTCAGATGAGTCATTTGGTTATTTACGTCCAATTAACTATTCGCCGAGTCAAGAAGATATTTATATATCTAACTCACAGATTCGTCGTTTTGATTTACGTAATGGAGATAAAGTCGCTGGTCCAGCGCGTCCACCAAAAGCGAACGAGCGTTATTATGGTTTAATGCAAATTTCGACCGTCAATGGTAAAGATCCTGAAGCTGCTAAGCAAAGAGATCATTTCCCAGGATTGACGCCACTGTATCCGAATGAGCAAATTAAATTAGAGTACCAAAAGCAGTCGATTTCGAACCGTTTAATCGATGTAGTTTCGCCTGTTGGTTTTGGTCAACGTGGTTTGATTGTGTCACCGCCTAAAGCAGGTAAAACAACCATCTTGAAAGAAATTGCGAACGGTATTAAAGAAAATCATCCAGATGTTGAATTGATTGTCTTATTAATCGATGAACGTCCCGAAGAGGTAACCGATATTGAACGTAGTGTGAAGGCAGATGTTGTATCGTCTACTTTTGACCAACAGCCTGAAAATCATATCCGTATTTCAGAATTAGTGCTTGAGCGTGCAATGCGTCTTGTTGAAGACGGTCGTGATGTTGTCGTTTTAATGGATAGTATCACGCGTTTGGCTCGTGCTTACAACTTAGTGGTTCGTCCTTCAGGTCGTACTTTAAGTGGGGGCTTAGATCCGGCTGCTTTCTACTTCCCGAAACGTTTCTTTGGTGCGGCGCGTAATATCGAAGGTGGCGGTTCGTTAACCATCTTAGCAACAGCTTTAGTTGATACTGGTAGTCGGATGGACGATATCATTTATGAAGAGTTCAAGGGTACGGGTAACATGGAATTACACTTATCTCGCCAATTGGCTGAAAGACGTATTTTTCCTGCGATTGATATTAAACGTTCTGGTACACGTAAAGAAGAATTATTAATTGAAGCTCACAAGCTTGAACAAGTATGGCGCTTGCGTAAGATGATGCAAGGCGAGTCTTTAGAGTACACCGAGCAATTGATTCAACTATTACGTAAAACGAAAAACAATGATGATTTCTTCACTCAATTTGAGAAGATTGTCATGAAGTAATTTACTTGACTAAGACGAAGCTTGAATTAAGGCTTTGGCTTGGTTTAGTGTTGCGCTTAATTGAAATTTAATAAGAGTGATGGGCACGGGTATCTTGGATATCCGTGTCTTTTTTTGTTTTGTGTGGGGCGGATGATGTCTTTGTTGGGGAGTATGGGGAGGGCTCGGTTTTGGTGGAGGTATTGTGAGAAAGCTGGTTCGACTGCGATAGGGGGTGTGGCTTGTGCGTGTCGACTGGCCAAATGAGTCGACTCAAGCTGGGAGTGAACACGTTAAAGCCATAAAAGGGTGAATCGGTTTTATTCGATAGGAATGCTCTTGGGAATGAGTAAGTTGCCTCCACTTACACACCCAAAGGCCAAGTCCTAAGCGCCTGTCACGGGGAAAGATTAAAGCTCACCATAACAAATCACCATAATTATGATAAAATACTAATAATGACACGTAAGAGAGTTATCATTATAGACAGCAATATGGTAAAATCTAGGTACAACATTCAAACAATAACGATTAAAGGGGATTGTTTTGAATTGTATCATACCATCAAATGAGCACCGATAATAAGTGTGCAGTTTATGGATTTTATCTCAACACAAAAGTTAAGGGTGAGTCGAATGGCAAAGGTAACCAAAACAAATGTCATGCGAATATTAACGCAACTGAAAATACCGTATACTATCCACCAATATTTGGGTGACGACGTTCGTTCTGGTGCAGATGTTGCAGAGAAGATGGGTGTTTCACCCACTCAAATGTTCAAAACATTGGTGACACAGGCTAAGTCAGGGGAGCACTATGTCTTCATGGTGCCAGTCCAATTTGAATTAGATTTGAAGAAAGCAGCACAAGCGGTAAATGAAAAAAGTGTGGCCATGATTAAAGAAAAAGAATTATTCCCACTGACGGGGTATGTTCATGGAGGCTGTTCGCCAATAGGGATGAAGAAAGAATTTCAAACGGTACTTGACGAAAGTGCCTTAGAATATTCAAGCATTTTATTTAGCGCTGGCAAAAAAGGTTATTCTGTCCAACTGGCGCCTGATATCTTAGAGAATATCCTTCCTTTAAAAATAGCAGATATTATTTTTAAATAAAGCAAATATATTATGTACATGAGGTGAAGTAAGCGATGAAAAAGTGTTCAAACTGTGGGGCAGCTAACTTAGATGAAGCTAAATTCTGTCATCAATGTGGCGGTTTAATTGCACGCGAGAGGCCTATGTCTAAAAATGACATGTCAAAGGAAGACAAACGACCCTCACTAGACGATTTAGAGTTTGTCGAAACGGACTTGACGAATGAAAGTCCTAAAACATTAAGAATGAAGGATAAGGTAAGTTTGCGTTCAACAGAAGAAACGCAAGTTTCATCAACGAGGGACCAACCCTCAATCCAGAGTAAGCATAAGAAAATGTCTGAAGTTCGCCAAACGGTCAGACAAGAAGAACCAGCATTCGTTGGAAGTCTTGATTCAGCACCAAAAACAACGCGACTGGCTGATACAGGCGATGTATTTATTGCCGATGTGTTGGCTAACATCGAAACTGACATCGATTTAGATGCAGACATCGTTGACTGGCACAGTGAAGATGCCGATCCAGTCGACCCAGAAAGTTTAGCGGTACCCGTTGAACGTGTTGGAAGGGCTCATTCCGCAGAACCTGTCACACCAGTGGAGCGCCCCTTTGAACGAGCGAATCGACGAACGTCTCAAAAGGAAGTAGATCTTCTTGAAGACGAAGTGACTAAAGAGGATTCTGTCACTGACAAACAGTCTGTTTTACAAGAAACGGATTTAGTTACACCAGCACCGGTGCTAAGTGAACCTACAAGTTCAAGCGAAGCCCCATTAACCACAGAGGCAGATGAACCAACAGTCTCGAACGACTCACTTGAAAATTGTAAGCCTTCGAATAAAAAACAAGCACGACAGACTAAACAACATGAAGAAAATCCAATGTTTAAACGGGAACCTGTTTATTTAAAACCAGAAACCTATGGTCCCAGTGCGCGTGAAGCACAACGTAAATTGGATGCAGAATTAGCAGCGGTCGTTTCAACCATCGAATGTCCACATTGTGGCCATCAGAATCCGGATTACTATTCATTCTGCCAAGTATGTAAAAAGAAATTATATGCTTACGAAGATCAAATCATCGACACTCAAACAGAGTCGACAGCAGGAACGAGTACTTTTACAAGTCCATCAGAAAATGATGCGGTTGATGACGCCTTATTTGTTCCAGCTTACATCAATTCGGAGTCAACTTTGGAAGAAACAACTAAAAACAAACGTAAGAAGAAAAAGAAACATAGGAAAGAACGCAAACGTGGTTATGGTTGGCTCATTACGTTACTGTTGTTAGTCCTCTTAATCGCAGGTGGCGTCTTCGCTTATTTCTATTTTTTCAAAGGTGAAACAGCGAATGCAGTCTACCAAGAATATAGCGAAGCGATTGTGGCTCAAGATTATGACAAGGCAGCGAGTCTAACGGCTAGCACTAATGGTCATGCTTGGACAGGTGACGATGTCGAACAAATGATTGCCAACTACGCACAAGCACAAGTTGATTTAAGTACTTTATTAGCAGAAAACCCAGAAGCGACAGAATTAGTCCAAGGAAACCATCTCATATTGGAAGTAGATAGTGAGCCGAGTTTTCTAGGGCTCTTTCCTGAATACCAAGTCTTCGTCCATGCGATTAACGTCGCACTATCTGTCCCAAATGATTACCGCGATATCGCAATAACAACCTTTTCACATCAAGCACAACCAATTACAGCTGGCGATGCCGTGATCTTAGAGCCACGTGAAAATTACATTATAGTTCGTTTGACAGAAAACGATGAAACGCGCGAAATCGGGCTTGATTTAAATTATTCCTTAATGGCAGACGGCACATTACCTATTTCTCTAAAGGAAGTAGAAAACCGTATTCAAGCAGATCTAACGACATTACCGGGAGCCTATCCACAAGAATTTACAGCGACAGGTTTTGTGATTGATGGTCAAGAATATACGGCTGATATTATTACGTTGAATGGTTATGTGGGTCAAAGTTTTACAGTATCCATTCGCGGAGAGTACTTCGGTGAAGCCATTGAGAGTTCACAACAAGAAATTCATTTAGAAGATGACAGCCAAGTGCTCGTATCACTTGCTGACGACGGCGACTTACTGACTAAATTACAAGCGATTGAAGCCGCTAATGCCGACATGATTGCTAATCGTACACCTGCTGAAAGTGCAGAAACTTGGCTTCAAATCTTCCAGAACGATTTCGTTGATGCGATTAATTTTAGAGCACCCGACATGTTGGCTAAATATGGGGATGAATCAGAATGGTATGCCAATACCGCAAGCTGGATTCAAAACGAGGTAGTCACTAACGGTATTTACTATAATACTGCCACCTATGAAATCATCAGCGTTGAGCCTAATGATAGCGGACAAATGGTATTAACAACAACAGAATTATTCGATTATACGCTTGGTGGCGTAGCCGCCGTTCAAGCTCAAAGCAAGGTTTATGTCCTTGCAGACAACGGTGGACAACTGACGATTCTCTCTGTCGAAGTACAAGATATTGCAAATTAAAATTTCGACAAAATACCTTTGCATTTCTCTAACAGTCATGGTATTATTCTAGTGTTGCAGAGTACGCAAATGAATTAACTCTAAATTAGCAAATAGTTTAGGGCAGAAAGGAAGTAAACATAATGAAACAAGGAATTCATCCAGAATACCGTACAGTTGTTTTTATGGATACATCAACAGGTTTTAAATTCATCACAGGTTCTACTAGAAACTCTAACGAGACAGTAGAATGGGAAGACGGAAACTCGTACCCATTAATCCGTGTTGAAACATCATCTGATTCGCATCCATTCTATACTGGCCGTCAAAAATTCACGCAAGCAGACGGACGTGTGGACAAGTTCAACAAAAAATACGGTCTACAAGACAAAAACGCAGAAGCTTAATTTTAAACTTAAATGCTTTAAAGCATTCACGAAGACTACCTCTCGAGGTAGTCTTTTTGTGTATGGAGATAGAAAAAAAGTTGGTCGACAATCAATCTAGCAATTTTTTTATCTATTTGTACGTAGAAGCTAGAAGTAAAGGCCAAGCATTTGCTTGGACGCTAAGCTATCGCATGAGCTTTTTAAATGGGAGTACCCCAAAGGAGGCAAACCCGTGTGATCGTGTTGTTTTCTTTTGAAGTTAATTAATCTTTTGTGACCGTCATTTATCATTCTACCTTGAAAGTCATTACGTTTGACAAATATACATGAGAAGTATATCATATGATTAAACATGCATATGATGCGTGGGTTTATTTTTTATTCAACACATGATGCGGCGCTCATGTGTAAAGCGTACTCATTACATTATACGAACAGGAGTGAAGGTAAATGAAAAAAGATACTCAAGCACCTATACTACAACAGCAACGTCATGCTCAAGACAGTGACGCTCACAACCACAACTCTCATCACAAGAAGCATACACACAGTCATTCACATTCGCATAGTCATACTCACGATCATGGTAAAGCACCACTTATTCTATATTTTATCGGTTTAGTGGCTGCTGTCTTAGGCCTCTTGCTGTCGAACCAGTCACAGCTGATTCAAAACAGTCTATTCGCGCTAGCGTCAATCACGGCTGGTTATCATGTGATCGTATTAGAAGGGCTTGGAGAAACAATCGAGCGCACGAAAAAAGCCAACTGGTTTACACCGAATTCTCATATACTCATGGGTTTAGCAGCGATTGGCGCTTCGCTATTAGGTAATTATTGGGAAGGGTGTCTATTGATTTTAATTTTCTCAGGCGCTCACTTTTTAGAAGAATATGCTGAAGGTAAAAGCCAACGCGAAATTACCCAATTGATGAAACTTAATCCAACGACGGCACGCTTGTTAAAAGAAGATGGTTCAACAAAAGAAGTCGTTGTTAGCACACTAAAGATTGGCGATCGCTTAAGTGTATTGAATGGCGACCAAGTACCCATTGATGGACGCATTCTTTCAGGTACAACTGCGATTGACGAATCGGCGATTAACGGTGAAAGCATGCCGGCTGAAAAAACGGTCGGCGATTTAGTATATGCTAGCACAATCAATGGGACGGGTTCCTTTACAATGGAAGTGACCAAAACGAATGAGAATACGGTCTTTGCTAAAATTCTCGAGCTCGTTAGCCACAACCAGACTAATCAAACAAAAGTCGCGAGCATTATCCAACGCTTTGAGCCCAAATATGTGAATGCAGTATTGATTGTTGTCATCCTTTTGATGTTGGCCGGTCCGACATTACTTGCTTGGACGTGGTCAGAAAGTATTTATAAAGGCTTGGTGCTATTGGTAGCTGCTTCGCCTTGTGCCTTAGCAGCCGCGACGGTTTCGGTCACATTATCAGCCACGTCCCACTTAGCCAAAAAAGGCGTACTTTCTAAGGGGAGTGCCTACTTGTCTCAGTTTGCCACAATTCAAGCAATTGCCTTTGATAAAACAGGCACCTTAACCCAAGGTAAACCTCAAATGACTCATCACTATTTCAGCCCACAAGTTAGCGATACTCAATTTTTAACGGACTTGATTGTATCGCTCGAAAAACAATCGAGTCATCCCCTAGCTCAAGCGGTAATTAATGGTTTTCCTAATGCAAGCACCATCGACTTGATAAATGTCAACAATCAAACGGGACAAGGGCTGATGACCACTTATCAAGGAAAAAACTACCGAATCGGCAAACCGTCGTCTTTTGAAGCGGTTGCGACCGATATCACTCAACAGCATGACCAATGGGCGGCTGCAGGTCAAACCGTTGTTTATGTTGCTTGCAACGAAGAAGTGCTGGCAGTGTTATCTTTCCTCGATGTGGCCAAGGATTATGCCAAGACGACGATTGAGTATTTCAATCGCGAGGGCATTCATACCTCGATGATAACGGGCGATGCAGCCAAAACAGCAGAGGCGATTGGTCAAAGTTTGGGGATCCAGGAAATTATCGCCAACGTGATGCCTGAGGATAAGGCACGCTTGATCAGCGAGCAGAAAGAACGTTACGGCACAAATGCCATGGTGGGTGACGGCATTAATGACGCGCCCGCATTGGTCAATGCAGCGGTTGGCATCGCGATGGGTGAAGGAACGGACGTCGCCGTCGAAGTGTCTGATATCGTCTTGATGAAAAACGATTTGAACAAACTGGTTCAAACCCATCAAACCGCCAAGAAAATGAATCGAATAATTAGACAAAATCTGGTTTTCTCGATGGCCGTCGTGCTTTTCTTAGTGTTTGTTACGCTGACAAACCGCGCGGACATCACCCTTAGCGTGATTATTCATGAAGGCAGCACCTTGGTCGTTATCTTGAATGGGCTACGCTTGTTGCTTCATTAACCCCAAGGCCAAATAGCTCTAATAATTCTCTAGCACTTATCTACAGTGTCAAATAAGAGGCGAGTGAGGTTGAAGGCTAGCGTGTTTCGCCATGATAAATTGAGTCTTATTTTCTGAGCGGAATGATTGACTTTTCTGTGTTTAAAGGATAACATTCTAATAATAATTTGTATTAAAATTTAACTATTTAGAAGGAGGATTTTCATGCTTTTTAATAATATTGTGGATGCGATTGGTTACACGCCTTTAGTTAAGATTAACGGTTTAGACGAGTCTTATGCGGATGTGTATGTGAAATTAGAGAAGAATAATCCGAGTGGTTCTGTTAAAGACCGTCCGGTGAAGTATATTGTCCAAGATTTGTTGGACCGTGGTGAGGTAGCTAAGGGTGGCACGATTGTTGAGTCGACGAGTGGAAACACGGGGGTTGGTTTGGCGATGGTTGGTGCGGCTTTAGGTATCAATGTCGTGATTGTAATGCCAGATTCGATGAGTGTGGAGCGTCGCACAATTATTCAAGCTTACGGTGCGGAGTTAGTGTTAACGCCTGCTTCGGGTGGTATGAAGTTAGCGGGCGACAAGGGTGAGGAGATTGCCAAAGAGCGTGGTGCTGTAGTCTTTGGGCAGTTCACGAATGATGCGAATGTGGTGTCTCATGTGGAAACAACGGCGCGTGAGATCTTAGAGGATTTACCAAACGTCGATGGATTCGTAGCTGGAATCGGTACGGGTGGTACGGTCTCTGGTGTCGGTCAAGTCTTGAAAGAGCAGTCGAAGGATACGCTCGTGTGGGCGGTTGAACCAGAAGGGTCGCCTTTATTAACAGAAGGTAAGGCTGGCTCCCATAAAATTCAAGGGTTAGGTGCCAACTTTATTCCTGAGATTTTAGATCAATCAGTGATCGATAAAATTGAAACAGTTTCTAACGATGAGGCGATTGCCACTGCGGTAGCATTAGCGAAGTCTCAAGGGATTTTAGCGGGAATTTCATCAGGTGCCAACTATGCGGTGGCTTTACGAATGGCTAAAAAATTAGGTCAAGGCAAGAAAGTCGTGGTCGTTTTACCAGATAGCGGCGAACGTTACCTATCGACAGGGTTTTTCGGCGATGGACAAGCGTAGGTATCCTAAAGAGTTGCAGGAAAAAGCCTATGAATTAGCGCAATATATTTATGAGAAAGATCCTGCAGCGTCCAGTTGGGAAGAAGTTTATGATTTATATCCTGGCTTTAAGGCGGTTATGAGTCATCATCAAGCCCATCATTTATATCAAGTGGGCGAAGTCTACGAGGCGCGTAAACTGTCTGAAGCATCGCGTCACGAAACCGGGATTGAAATTCATCCGGGAGCGTGTTTAGGTCAAGATATTTTTATTGATCATGGCATGGGTGTGGTGATTGGCGAGACGGCGGTCGTGGGTGACCGGGTGAAGTTGTTTCACGGGGTCACTTTAGGTGGGACTGGTAGCGAAAAAGGTCGAAAGCGTCATCCAAGTATTCATCATGATGCTGAAATAGGCGCTAATGCCACCTTGCTAGGGAATATCACAGTGGGCCATCATGCGAAAGTAGGGGCGGGAGCGGTCGTTTTACATGACGTGCCTCCTTATGCGACAGCGGTGGGTGTGCCTGCTCGAATCATTCTACATGACAAAGACTGGAACCGAATTGGTGAGTATCAGATTTAAAGGCAAAAGCGCACCTTCCATTTGTTGTGGAAGGTGCGCTTTTATGTGTGTGGATGGAAGCTCCAAGTGCTTTTAGACTAGCCAGTGGTTGATGAAGACGGCGATTTGTGGAAAGAGGCTGGTGACGACAATCACGCGCAAGACTTGCAAAACCACAATATCCGAGTTGGTGATATTTAAGTCGCCTAAAATTAAGACAACGTCTGAAGCGCCGGCTGGAATTGAAGCTAACATTGAATCGGTCAGACGCATTTTCTGGAATTTGTGAACCAGAAAGCCAATCACCAGACAGCCCAGTAGAAACATTGGGATTAAGACAAGGATGGGAACGACCAGTTGGGACAAGGCTGATAATTGTTCGGCGTAAAAGGTCGTACCAACATACCAGCCTGATAGGATTTGTGCCAGGCGGCGATAGCCGATTGGCAAGGGGGTGACGCCGATGGTTAGCTTTAAGATGGCCATCCCAATTAAGGCCAGCACCATTAGGTTTAGTCCAGTTAAGAATTGACTCGCCGCCCATGCGAACAAGCTAGCGGCCACTAAGGCAAGCAAGCTGTTGATGGGTCTTATTCGCGCCAGAGTGGACTGAGGTGTTGGCTCTTGATTTTGAGTGTCAGCCCTTTGATCAGTTTTGAAATGTTGATTGAGTTTGACGACCAGCGACGGGAAAACGCCGATGCCCATCACCATGCGGATGAATTGCATAACGGTGACGGTAATCGGATCGGCTCCGTAGTCCTGGCTGATGATTGGGATGGTGCCCATGCCGCCGGGAATTGAGGCGAAAAGTGCGGTCACGAGCGATAGCTCGCTGACTTGGGTCAGTAGGAGGCCGATGGTTATATTGAGAATAATTAGGCCGCAAATGATCGTCGCGAAGGCTTTCCACAGTCGGGGCAGGCGCTTGAGGTCCGCGGTTGACAGGGACGCGCCGATAAAGCTACCGGCAATCATTTGGGCGATTTCTTTGGTGCCTGGTGGTGCCCAGAGTGTGCCGGTCAGGACTTGCATGGTCGCAAAGACTAACATGACGCCGACGAGTAGACCGCCTGGGATGCGGGCTTTCATAAAGCCATGACCGACGAGAATCGCGAGTGCGAGGGTGATGGCCATCATTAAGTAACTTTCCATTTTCTTCCTCCTGTTTATTAGCAAAGTAAAACATCACAAGTCTGGACTCGCGATGTTGGTGTTTAATTTATAGTAAAGTCTCCATCTAACAGAATACGAGAAAAACGGTGTGTGAGGTTGGCGGTGTAACCCCACAAGTTTTCTACCGGTAAATTGTAGAAGGGTGTTTTATGCACTTGATGCTTGAATTGGTAGTTGGGTCCATTGGGTAGTAAATGGAAAGGGAATTCATCATCAAACATCGACTTTACACGAATCGTATAATACTTTGGTTCGTTTTCGAGTAAGTAGGCGAGCGGAATTGTGAAGACGCGTTCGACTTCTTCGTTGTATTGAATATCTTCCAGCTTCACGTTGAGGCGGCCGACGTAACAGTAAATAATTGCCCAATCACTGATCACATAGTCAATGGCGCCAAAGAGTTCAATGTCTTCTGCTTTAACATTCAGTTCTTCGGTCGTTTCACGCACCGCTGCTGTTGCGAAATCTTCGTTTTCTTCGACGCGTCCTCCTGGAAAAGAAGTTTCGCCTGGTTGTGAAATCTTATGACTGCGTACTTCGTAAAGGACGTGCGTTTCACCATCGACGTCAATCAAAGGCAACAAGACCGAATAGTGTCGCTGTTCTCCGTAAGGTCGCGCTTGATAGTTCTCAATAATGTGTTTAATGTTATGATCCATACCATTCAAACCTTTCTAAGATAATCCATCTCATTATATCAGATATCTGTTCTTTTTATGGTGCTAAAAGTGTGTTTTATTGGAGAGTGGGTCCTTTCAACTGTCATTGTCTAAGAGGCGGTTGTTTTCTAGGTGCAAGTGACGAGGGGCTTTTAACTAAAACGAGACTTTAAACAGGGGACAAAAAAGGATAAAAGGCGGAGCGGCGTGTATTTCTTTCTCTGGGAAGATTAAGGGTTTATTTTGTTTAAATTGGGTTGATTAATAGTATGATGAGGGTATTCAGTGGAGAGGGTTGGTTAGATGCATTCGATTAAGTTGAGTCAGAAGGGTTTGTCACATTATGTTGCGGGGGCGGGCTTTGATTTTCGTTATGCGAAGGTGGGCGAGCGTTTGGCTGGCGATGTGGAGCGGGTGTTGTTACAGATGCAGATTGAGCCGGGGCCTTGTATTCAAGCGCGCAGGTTCATGGAGTGACTATTGAATATTGTGATGGTCTGCGTGGGGATGATTTTCTGGTTGGAAAGATTTTTCCGGAGACAGATGGTTTGATCACGGATCACCCGGCTGTCGCTTTATAGATTAAATTTGCAGATTGTACGCCAATTGTCTTATTTGATCCGGTCAAGAAAGTGCAGGCTGTCTTACATTCGGGTTGGCGCGGGACGGTGCAAGAGATTGCGGCGCATGCATTGGAGCGGCTGGAGTCAGACTTTAAGTGTCGGCGTGAAGATTTGGTAGTTTATTTAGGGCCGTCGATTGATCAGATGAATTATGAAGTTGGTATAGGTGTTTATGAGGCTTTTGGGGACTTTGCAGAGCGCGATCAATTTTTTAAACCGCATGGGGAGAAGTTTTTGTTGAGTATGTCGGATGCCAATTTAGTATTGTTGTTGGCACATGGCTTGAGACGTGAGCAGATTGAGGTGTCGCGTGAGCCGACTTTTGAAAACCCGGCTTTGCATTCTGCTAAGAGAGAAGGAGCGGACTATGGTCTGAACGCGTTGATAACGATCATATAGAGCTAGTTGTGTTATTGGGTGCATTAGCGCGGGGTGAGTTGGGTGCTAAAGCTTGTAATGTGCGCAAACCGCAGTCGGCCTGTAAGGTGAACCTATCTAGCGAAATTAGGCGACTTCCTTTCGTTATATCGGTTACAATAGTGGTAAGATGTCTGTAACGATGATCAGGAAAGGTGGATTTAAGATGAAAGCAATACAAATTAAAGAGTTTGGTGGACCTGAGGTTTTGAAGTTGGTAGAGATTGCGGAACCGACGCCGGGGCCGCAAGAAGTGCGTATCAGCATACATGCTGCAGGGATCAATCCCAACGAGGCCTATGCACGTACCGGCACTTACGGCGCTTATATTCCAGAGTTACCTTATACACCGGGCTTCGATGGAGCAGGAGTGATTGACACCGTTGGCGAAGGCGTGACTCATTTCAAGTCAGGGGACCGTGTCTATATCGGTGGCTTTATGGCCAAACGTAACACTGGTACCTATGCTGAAAAAGTCGTCGTAGATGCAACTTGTGTTCATCCGTTGAGCGAAGAGCTGACTTTTGAACAAGGGGCTGCATTGGGGATTCCTGGTTTGGCCGCCTATCAGGCGATTGTTTTAAGGGCGCAAGTTAAAGAAAGCGATACTGTGCTGATTCATGGTGGAAGTGGCGCAGTTGGGCTGACGGCTATTCAGATTGCTAAGGCATTGGGTGCGAAAGTGATTGCAACAGCTAGTACTGAAGAAGGGCGCAAGTTGATTCGTGCACTTGGTGCAGATGTGGCGATGCCTCATGTTGCTAAAGGCGAGTATGATGAAATTATGTCCGTGACTGATGACCAAGGGCCGGACGTGATAATCGAGATGTTAGCCAACCAGAACTTGGAGACTGATATGGAAATTGCGGCCAAAGAAGCTCGTATCATCATTCTTGGTTCACGTGGTAAGATTCAAATCGATCCGCGTCACACGATGACTAAAGGTTTAACGATTTTGGGTTTGAGTTCCATCAACTTGGACGCGACTGAATTGGCTGCAGCTTATAAAGAGTTGACTAGATTGGTCGATGAAGGCGAGATTTTACCATTAGTGGGCGATGTGCTACCGCTGGATAAAGCGGCTGAAGCTCATGAACAAATTTTGACGAAAAAAGGGAATGGTAAGTTAGTGCTGAAACTTATTTAGAAAAGCAACAAGCTGCAGCCTTGAACTCTTTGGAAGAGTCGAGGCTGCAGCTTTTTTTGGCTTGTGACTGGCTCAAGCCAATGGATAGTCGTTCGAATCCGCCTCGGAAAAATTTTCATGCAGAACGATTATAAGGCGTCCGTCACTGCGTTTCAAACGATTTGATAAGGGTTGACGATAACTTTAATCGTCGTGAGCGATAAGCGAACGACACCTTTGGTTTTGAATGTCTGTGGACGAAGTGCTGGGTAACCAGCGGGGCAATCGCTGTTCGCGCAGACACAACGTTAGTATGCTTTTTAGGAAAGCAGGGTGAATCAGCTAATTCTTGTTTGGGATAAAAGACGCCCGCATTGAAAACACAAAGGTGTCGCTCTCTGCGTTCGCGACGATTTTATAAAGACAGCTAGACTTAAAATCGGGCTGGCTTGCCAGCACACCTTCTGAATCATTTGGTGCGTGAAGCATTTGAATCTTCAGGTGGGCTGTGACTAACAGCAAGTAAGCTTGGGAATTTAGTTTTGAGGACCAGCCAATTCTGAACTCACATCATGGCGACTTGAGCCACGAATCCTGGCGCGTGTTCCACATCATGGCTCGATTCGCGATGATGTGGAAAGGGACAAACTCTAGCAAACCCCACTAAATCAAGCTATATTTTGTGGGGAAAGACCGATTATAGGAAGAATGCCAACTCAATCCGAGTGTCCACATCACAGGCTTACGTCACGAGCGGTGCTATCGCCGTTCGCGAAAGTCACGAGCACATCAACTTTACTCGGCCGCCAATGCTTCAAGTTTTGCGTATAAGTCAGGTAAGGCGTCGGCAAATTTGAAGCTGCGGTCGCCGCCTAAATCGATGGCTTGTAGCGTTGTCTGTCCGACACTGCGCAATTCGCCACTGACTAAATCAAGAATTTGGTAGGCGATATGAATCTGATTGCCTTCGACGCCGCTGATTTTAGCTTGAATTGTCACCGATTCACCAAAGCGAATCATTGTTTTATAGTCGGCTCTCAATTTCACTAAGGCTGCTAGGACACCCAATTCCGCTTGTTCTTTCTCCGTGAAACCGATATGGGCCATCAATTCCGTACGTGCTTCTTCAAACAGGCGAATGAAATTCGAATGATGAACAATCGCCATTTGGTCAGTCTCATAGACTTGAACCTTATGAAGGGTGCTTACAGATGAAGGCGTTGTAAAGTCAAATTCAGGTATGCTTTGACGCGCACGGCGTGTGCTCTTAATTGAGTCGCCGTCTTTACCATCTGTTTGGTCGGTTTCAAAACGAGCTGCGAAGATATCGTGAACTGCTGGTAGAGAACGCTTTAAGGCAATGGGACGGTAGCTTTCTTTATCAAGAAAGGCATGCATGCTTGAACCGATGGCTTTGACTTTTCCAGTCGCCACATCAGTGACTTCATAAGAAAGGGTCATGGTGACACCGTTGAATTGTTCAACTTTGGCCGCGATAGTTACCGTTTCACCAAAGCGGGTCATGCGCTTATATTGAGCTGTGATTGCTAAGACCGGCACTAAAACGCCGTCGGCTTCCATTTTTGCATAGTCGTAGCCCATGTCGCTCATCATCCAGGTACGGGCTTCTTCAAACCAGCGGACGTAATTTGAGTGGTGAACAATCCCCGCTAGATCTGTTTCATAATACTGTACTAAGTGTTTCCAATTGCTTGCCATAAAAAAATCCTCCTAGACGTGTTAGTTTCATTATCATTTAATTGGTCACTATACTTTTTGTCCTTCACTCTGGGTGGCGATTGAGGTTTTTGGACTGTTTATTTTTCTTGATAAACTGTATAGTAATATTTTCCAATAGGTAAAGTATATCATGTTTGGGGTCTTGGGCTGGTATTTGGTGTATAATTTAAGGTGATTAGTTTGAGGAAGGAGTGTGTGCGATGTGTTTAGTGACGTTTGCGGTAGGGGGGCATCAGCGTTATCCGTTCGTTTTGGTGGCGAACCGCGATGAGCGTTATGAGCGGCCGACTGCGGGGCTACATTTTTGGGACGATCAGCCAGATGTGTTGGCAGGTCGGGATTTAGATCATGGTGGGACTTGGTTAGGTTTGACGCGGGCTGGGCGTTTTGCGACCTTGACCAATCATCCTTTTACAGAGTGGCAGCCGCATGAACCGGTGTCGCGCGGGAGTTTGGTCAGTGATTTTCTAAAGGGGGATCACTCAGCTGAGGCTTACTTGGACGTTTTGCGTGCTAGTCGTCAGCGTTATGAAGGCTACCATTTGATTTTCGGTTCGCTCGAGGGTGGCTTGTGGGTTTATTCCAATGTTGAAGACTGCGTCGAGCGCTACGCACATGGCCTACATAGTGTCGGCAATACATATGATGATTTGACTATGCATAAGGAAATGCGTTCGCTTGGTTTGTTGGCAGGTTATCTGGGGATGGCGGTGAGTATGGGTGTGATTGGTGGCGAACAGGAAACCCAGAATTTGGCGGATGGTGGGCTTGCATCCGGGGACACAACGGACACTTTTACCACTCACCGTGAGGTCTTGGATCCTGATGAGTTGTTAGAGATTTTCCAAGACAGCGTCCCGGCCAGCAATTTGACGATTATTCCTGAACAGTTGCCGCTGGAAGTCGCGCGCAATAATTCGTCGATATTTATTAAGGGGGATTATTTCGGAACGGTCGGCTCAACCGTGATTTTAGTCGACCGCGACGGTTGGGTGCATGCTAAAGAAGTGCGTTATAATCAAGAAGATATGATCGAAATAAGTGAAAAACAATTTAAATTAGGGCCAAGCGAGCAAAGTGTGCGACCGCATGGCCAAGTAACAAATGAGGTGAATGAATAGTGAGTATCGTCCAACGAACGATCAAAATAGTTCTCGCAGCCCTAGCTTCAATCCTACTAGCGCAGCTGTTAAATTTACAAAACCCACTCGCGGCAGGAATTGTCGCGATTTTGAGTGTGCTCGATACACGTAAAGCGTCCTTAAATACCGCTATTGCGCGCTTTTTATCGACTTTATTAGCCTTCGCGATTGCGAGCTTGATTTTCAAGCTAGTCGGCTTTAACATTTATGCTTTCAGCTTGTACCTGGGGCTTTATGTGCCTTTGGCTTATCAATTTCGTCTTCAGGATGGGATTGCGCCATGTTCGGTCCTCGTGACCCATTTTATGATAGCAGAAAGCATTGCCTGGCAATGGCAACTGAATGGCCTGATGCTGATGACAATTGGTGCCTTGATGGCGCTCGTTTTTCATATATGGATGCCATCTTACGCCAAGCAGCTCGAACAGTTGAAAGAAGAAATCGAATGTCAAATGCGTGACATTCTGCATATGATGGGCGATGCTTTGACGAACACTCCGGACCATTTTAATGAAATCCACCAAGGCTGCCGTTGGCTGAATCACTTATTGGACCAAATGAAAGAAATCGCTTTGACGGAATACGATAATCAATTGTTTAGAAATTCAGACTATTTTCTGAATTACATCAATATGCGTCGCGACCAAGTCCACATCATGCAACACATGACGGTTAACCTACCAGACCTGCACCTGGCGACTGAATCCAACAACATGATGTCGCAATTATTCCATCTAACCGCTGACGAATTCAACGAACTCAACACCGGCACGGCTCTGTTGGACAACATATCTCAACTCTACCGCGTTTTCCGCGATTCTCAATTACCCACAACGCGCGAAGAATTTGAAACTCGCGCCTTACTGTTCCAAATGTTAACCGACTTCGAACGCTTTCTAGAAGTCAAACGCGACTTCTTTGTCCACATGGACCCAAGCACCTACCAAAACCGCTTTGTACCTAAATAATTGAGCAAAAATAAGCCACCCTCAAGCTTGTGATAAACAAGCCTAGAGTGTGGTCTTTTCATTCTTGCCTTATGCACTCCGCCAGAAAAGCTTCTCGTACGGGAATACTTTCTTCTAAAAAGCTACCGAACCCAGAGAGCGGGAGGGCTAGTGTTTGCTAGGCGCCCGTTCATGAACCACTGCTTTTATAAAATCGTCACGGAATGCAATGGAGTGACACCTTTATCTTTTCGGTCATTCCCCTCTAAACTCATTCGAATTGTCCCACTCGCCATCTGAGTGGTCACGTTAAAGTTTTAATTGTCCCAGTCAAATCCCGAGTGGGACAATTAAAACCTAAACATCACCTATAGCGTGTAAAATCAATGGTCTACTTGAGCATAAAAGGGCTGAAATCACCTAAATCCTCTCTAAATTCAT